>DASPJN010000064.1:0-33522 GCA_035628595.1 Chryseosolibacter sp. | reverse complement strand
AGTATGATATCGCCTTCCTCCACATATTTCGAGTATGCTTCGTTAAATACGAAACGCTGCCCCATCGTCTCCTCATAGGACATGAAGGTGTGATACAAATAATTCCAAACCGTCAACGTATCTGTAATCGTCAGCGCCTCGGACAAAAGTTTTCCCGCATGCGGGCCGCCTTTCACTTTACGTGAATCTTTTTTTGCTGCGAGGTTTTTACCGAACGCCTTGGCTTCGCCTGCCATTAATAAAAATTTTTCAGTCTGCAATTCGTGCCCGTCCCGCGCGATGATTTCGGGAAGCGCATAAAACGGCTTCCCTTCCGAATCAAACATTTGAATTCCATACGCCGTGAGAAAATGATATGGGCTTCGATACCCTGTTTTAAACGGAATGTTCAAAAAAATCAGGTCCGACTTAAGTACTTTTTCTGAAGTGCTTAATTCAGCATAGGCATGGTCATCAGCAACGCTTACTACAGTTGCAATGCCGAGGTTGGCAACGTGATTTTTGATGTCAGAACCGGCGATGCCCCAGACCTCTCCCGTACTGCCCTGCGCAATCCCGGCGTTGGAACCGAATTCGATCCGGATTTTATGCTTCGTATTGTCTTTCGAAACTTCTGTAATCGGAAAAGCAACCTGAAGCAATTCGGTTTGCGCAACTGCAATTGTTGTGATGAAAGAAAAAAAGATCAGGTAGAGCTGCCGTGAGGTTAGCATAGATTAAGCCAGTGGGTGTAAACAAATATACTTAACTGGCGTCTGAATTGCGCGACGAAAATAACGATCCCTTCAGGGAATATTCATGTATTTATGAATCTGCAGCGACAATTTCCATTTCGGGTTTGCTTTGATGTAATCAATAATAAGTGGCAACATCTCTTTTTCTTTCGACCATTCCGGTTGAAGAAACAACTCGCAGTCTTGATTGACCTTCGATCCGAATTCTTCAGCCCATGAAAAATCTGATCTATTATAGACAATTACCTTGAGCTCATTGGACTGCGGGAAAACCGAAGGATGCGGCGCAAGAAATTTTTTCGGCGAGAAGCAAATCCAATCCCACGTACCCGTCAACGGATAAACACCAGATGTTTCAATGTGCGTTCTCAGTCCGGCTTCTCGCAGGCTGGAAGTTAACAATTGAAGGTCGTGCATGGCCGGCTCTCCTCCCGTGATGACAGTAATGTTGCATTTGCTCGCAACAGCGCGACTTACAATGGTTTCAATTTCAAGGTGTGGATGGGCAGCCACGTCCCACGAGTCTTTTACATCGCACCATACGCAGCCAACATCGCAGCCGGCAAGCCGGATAAAATATGCAGCGT
The DNA here is from genome assembly GCA_035628595.1 of Chryseosolibacter sp. Classification (GTDB taxonomy): domain Bacteria; phylum Bacteroidota; class Bacteroidia; order Cytophagales; family Cyclobacteriaceae; genus Chryseosolibacter. Next base: position 32,201 of record DASPJN010000064.1, on the reverse strand, counting down.
GTCCCTGATAGAAACCTTCGCCCTGGATCGTGTAAAAATCCTCCATCACTGGAAGACGATCATTCACAATGGGGTCAGTTGTGTTCAAGGAGTGAATTTTATGGATTGCGTGCTTCTGTAGCCCTTAGCGTGTTCAGCAGCAACGATACAATCGTCATTGGCCCAACGCCACCCGGAACAGGTGTGATATAAGAAGCTTTTTGAGAAACGTTTTTGAAATCGACATCACCGCGGATTGCCCAGCCTTTTGCAAACTGCGGGCCTTCAACGCGCGTTGTTCCGATATCGATTACAACAGCGCCTTCTTTCACCATGTCAGCCGTGATTAATCCTGGCTTACCAACAGCAACCAGCAAGATGTCGGCGGCGCGCGTATACGCAGGCAAGTCCTGTGTGTATTTGTGGCAAATCGTTACCGTTGCACGTCCCTGTTCGGTGAGCATCATGCTCAGCGGCGCACCTGCAATGCGGCTGGCGCCAACGACCACAGCATGTTTGCCTTCAGTTGGAATATTATATCTTCGAAGCAACTCCATTACACCAAAAGGTGTTGCGGGCATCAGCAGCGGATTCTTTGAAATGATACTTCCGAAGTTGTGATTTGTAAATCCATCCACATCTTTATCGGAACGGATCTTCTCAGTAATTCTGTCAACGGAAATATGCTCGGGTAACGGAAGCTGTACAATGAACCCGTCCACGTCGTCATCGATGTTCACGTGGTCGATGTGTTTCATGAGCTTCTCTTCACTGATGGTGTCAGCAAAACGCATCATGGTATAATGAAATCCAACTTCTTTGCAGGCCTTTACTTTGTTATCAACGTATGTCTGACTGGCTCCGTCATCGCCAACAAGGATGATCGCGAGATGCGGGATCTTCTTTCCCTGTTGTTTGCGCTGGGCAACCTTTTGAGAAATTTCTGATTTGATATCGGCGGATACTTTCTTTCCGTCGATCAAAGTAAATCCTGTTTCTACTGCTGCAGACATTGCGTATTAACTTTCTTTGTTATTCAATTTTCAAAACTGCCATGAAAGCTTCCTGTGGAACTTCAACCGTTCCGATCTGGCGCATTCTCTTCTTCCCCTTCTTCTGTTTCTCCAGGAGTTTGCGCTTACGGGAAATATCACCACCATAACATTTCGCAATAACGTTTTTACGAATGGCAGAGATCGTTTCACGCGCTACGATTTTCTGACCGATTGCGGCCTGAATTGCCACTTCGAACATGTGCCGCGGGATAAGCTCCTTTAATTTTTCACACAGCTTTCTTCCCCACTCCTGCGCCTTGCCCCTGTGAACGATCGCACTCAATGCGTCAACTTTTTCACCATTTAGCATCACATCGAGTTTTACCATGTCGGAATCCTTAAATCCGATCACATGGTAGTCGAGCGAAGCGTATCCCCTTGAAATTGTTTTGAGTTTATCGAAGAAGTCGAATACAATTTCAGCTAACGGCATTTCGAAACTTAACTCAACGCGATCAGTCGTCAGGTAATTCTGATTCTTGATAATTCCGCGTTTGTCCATACACAAGCTGATGATCGCGCCGATGTACTCAGACTTCGTAATGATCTGGGCTTTGATAAATGGTTCCTCGAATCTGTCGAGCTTTGTTTGATCAGGCATTTCTGAAGGAGCGTGAATATCTACCACGGATCCATCTGTGAGATGCGCTCTGAATTGTACCGACGGAACCGTTGTGATAACGGTCATATCGAATTCGCGTTCGAGGCGTTCCTGAATAATTTCAAGGTGAAGCATGCCAAGGAAACCGCATCTGAATCCGAAACCAAGTGCGGCAGATGTTTCAGGTTCCCATACCAGTGATGCATCGTTAAGCTGGAGTTTCTCCATCGACGCTCTCAGATCTTCGAACTCGGTGGTATCAACAGGATAAATTCCTGCGAACACCATTGGCTTTACGTTTTCGAAACCTTTGATCGATTCGCCTGGGTTATCCGGATGCGTGATCGTGTCTCCAACCTTTACTTCCTTTGCAACCTTAATTCCCGAAATCAGATAACCGACATTGCCGACGCTGATTTCATTTCTTGGTTGCTTGTCAAGTTTAAGGACGCCGATTTCGTCCGCGTTATAAGTCTTGTCTGTGTTGATGAATTTAATCTTCTCTCCTTTTTTGATCGAGCCGTTGAATACACGGAAGTAAACTTCAATACCGCGGAACGAGTTGAACACCGAATCAAAGATCATGGCCTGCAAGGGCGCTTTCGGATCCCCTTTCGGAGGTTTTATTCTATGAACAACCGCTTTTAAGATATCTTCAATACCTACGCCTTCTTTCGCGCTTGCGCGGAGAACGTCTTCGCGCTTGCAGCCGATCAGGTCTACAATTTCATCCGTCACATCTTCGGGCATCGCGTGCGGCAAATCGATCTTATTCATCACGGGGATGATCTCCAGATCGTGCTCCAATGCGAGATAAAGGTTGGAGATCGTCTGCGCTTCAATTCCCTGGCTTGCATCAACAATCAATAAAGCGCCTTCGCAAGCGGCGATTGAACGTGACACTTCGTAAGAGAAATCGACGTGGCCGGGTGTGTCTATCAGGTTCAGGATATATTCCTTACCGTCAAGCTTATAATTCATCTGAATCGCGTGGGCTTTGATCGTTATCCCTTTTTCGCGTTCAAGATCCATGTTATCGAGCACTTGTGCCTGCATCTGCCGGTTCGTCAGTGTGCCGGTAAATTCAAGCAACCTGTCGGCAAGGGTGCTTTTTCCATGGTCGATATGCGCGATGATGCAAAAATTGCGGATGTTTTCCATACCCGTCGTTTGTCCTCAGAATTTTGGACTGCAAAAGTATGAATTATTACCCGATTTTTCGGGCCGAACGGGGATCAGGCTGAAATTAAGATCGGTGGCAGCTGCTGATAAATCAGCTATTGACCTATTGTTTGTATACCACGCCTTCTTTCATCACGAATCGGACGTTTTCCGTGGTTCTGATATTTGCCAACGGGTTTTCGTCGGTTGCAACAAGGTCTGCAAGTTTGCCCGGCTCGATGGTCCCGACTTTATCTGAAATTCCGAGAATGGTGGCATTGACGATGGTCGCAGACTTTAAAGCTTCCATTGGTGGCATGCCTGCGTCGACCATGTATCCAAATTCTTTGGCGTTCTCTCCGTGGGGGAAGACACCAGCATCGGTTCCAAAAGCAATCCTAACCCCGTGTTTATACGCTTTCGCGAATGTTTCCTGAATCTGTGGCCCAATCTCAAGCGCTTTCGGCACGACCAGGGCATGATAATAGCCAGGCACCTTCGCCTGATCAGCGACAAATCTGCCGGCGGAAATAGTCGGCACGTAATAAGTTCCTTTTTGCTTCATCAGATCCATCACTTCTTCGGTCATTTTCGTACCGTGCTCAATGGTGGTAATCCCGGCCAGCACAGCTCTTTTCATCCCTTCAGCTCCGTGAGCGTGTGCGGCAGTATGCATTCCATAATCGCGGGCAGTTTCAATAATTGCCTTGAGTTCTTCATCTGTGAATTGAGGGCCTGAGCCATCTTTGGCTATGCTTAACACTCCTCCTGTTGCTGTTATCTTGATCAGATCGGCGCCGTCTTTGTAACGTTGCCGGACTGCCTGTTTTGCGTCTTCGGGCGAATTAACTACACCTTCTTTCGGCCCCGGATCTCCCATGAGATCTTTCCGGTATCCATTTGTTGGATCCGCGTGGCCGCCTGTGGTTGCGAGCGACTTGCCTGCAGTAAATATCCTTGGCCCTGTTACAAGTCCCTGATTGATGGCATTTCGAAGCGAGATGTTCACGCCCGAGCCGCCGAGATCACGGACTGTGGTGAAACCAGCCATCAATGTTTTCTTCGCGAACACCGTTGAACGAAATGCAACGTCAGCTTCGTTCAGCGTAAACCGTTGAAGGTTCTGGTCCTTATTCGTTTCGCCCTCAAGATGCACGTGCATATCAATGAAGCCGGGCATTACTGTTTTCCCGCTAAGGTCAATCAATTGATCCCTAGTAGCCGGCGTGATAAAACCTTTAGTAACCGAAACGATTTTGTTGCCTTCGATTGTCACAGACATCTTCGACTGCGCGTCATTCGACTTTCCATCGATGAGATTCCCACAATGGATGATTGTGCGCTGGCCGAAAACGTTAAGTGAAAGCCCAGCGATTGCGAATAAACAAAGTAGAAAACGCATTATTTGATAAGGTGTTTTTGCGTAAGTGCTTTCAGGCTGACGATTTCTTTCTCGTCCATTTCAGTTGTTTTGACATGGAGCATGAGATCGAAAAGCACTTCCTGATCATAGCCAAGTTTCGTGGCAATGGTTGAACAAAACCGGATTTCTTCCTGATACATGCGCTCGTCAATCTTCATTAGCTGAACGAGCGTGTAGATATAATTGAACTTTTCATCCGGCGATAGTCCCTCTGGGATGAGCATGTCGTGTTCCTCGTCAATCATTTTGTCAACCTTATCGCTGCTGATGCCGTTAGCTGTACCGATGTTGAGGATATAATTCCTTTCGCGGTCCGCCACTTTACCGTCAACCTGCGCAAGGGAGACAAGCAACTTCATTTGCATCGTAAGGTTCATAGGATCAGATTTTATCAAAGGGCAATTCTGACTCAACCTAATAAGGAAATAAGAAATAACCAATAACTTTAGTGCAATGAACTTTCTAGCGCACGCCTACCTTTCGGGCGACCAGACTAAAATCATGATCGGAAATTTTATAGGGGATTTCGTGAAGGGACGCGAGGGATTAAAAAAATTTGATCCGATGATCGCAAAAGGGATATCACTCCATCGCGCCATTGATGAATTTACGGACGACCATGTGGTAGTCACTGAAAGCAAAAAACGACTCCGCCCGAAGTATCGTCATTACGCAGGTGTTATCGTCGACGTCTTCTACGATCATTTCCTCGCTTCGGAGTGGCATCTCTACCATCGAAAACCACTGAATGACTATGCGCAATGGGTTTATCACACCATTCAAGCTAGTGAAGAAGAGCTCCCGCCGGGCGTGAAGTACATGCTGCCATATATGATGAATGGCGACTGGCTTTACAACTACCGCGAACTTTCCGGGATTGGCCGTGCCCTTAGCGGGATGTCGCGGCGAACGCCGTACGAATCGAAAATGGATGAAGCAGTTGCAGATCTTGAAAAGGACTATGCACTATACAAAGCTGAGTTTGACTTATTTTTTCCGCAACTCATGAAACATTGTGAGCATTGGCTGCATCCGCGCCATTAAGTTTGTGCACCAGTATGCCATCATATCGCGATTGATACAGTTGTGATACTGTACATGCTTTATCTATGCTTCACTCATGCTTCCGCCATACTTAAGCGATGCTGGCACAATTAGCCCTCCTGATCATTTCGGCGACACAGCATAAAAATCCATCCGTGTTTCCTTTGCACCGACAGATTCCAGAAAAGCAATCACGTCGTTCGCTTCACCTTTTTTTGCATGATGAAGCATTGTAAAACCATGCGGCCCTTTTGAGTTTAACAGGCCGGGATTTGTTCCGAGCACCAACTTGACCACTTCAATGTGTCCAAGCATAGACGCCAGGTAAACATTATAACGTGCGCCTTTTGAAAGAAGATAATTCGCGATTTCTTTGTTGCCGACATGCCCCGCGGCCTCAATACCAGACTCAAAATCACCTCCGCCCCAATCATAAGAAACATGAAGCAACAACGGATTGTTCTCAAGCATTTCCTTTACACGATCAATCTTGCTATGGGATACACCCACAAACTCTTTAACAATTTCCGGATTGATCTGCGGTGGTTTATCCTGGGTTGGCTCAATACGAGCGTAAACAGAACCTGGTACAACAAGACTTGCAGCACTGATGCCAAGCGTTTTTAAAAAGGACGAGCGGGAAATCGTATTCATAAATGAAATCATTTTATTTCAACAATGGCTTCTGCTGTGTTTTCGCCGACAGTAAACTTCACTTTGTACTTGCCTTTCGCGAGGTAAACGTCAGGTGGACTGACCTGAACTTTCTTTGACTTTTTGCCTTTGAGAGATGACGGAGCAACTTTTGCATCCCATGAGAAATAATTGAATCCGGCCGCTGCATCCAGCGACGTGGTTTTTCGAAGCTGATCTTCTTCATCAAAAATCTGAACCGTAACCTTTGATGGCATCACCACATAATACATGACGTCAATCTTTGGCAATACCGGCTTGCTCCAGCTGTACTGTGTCTCTCCCCATTTTTCGCTATGTTTCACGGGTGCCGGATTGTAAGCCATCAGGGGTCTGGTTTTTCCTTCGATGTTTAATACCTGTAAAGGCTTTACATCTGCAACGAACACGCTTCGTCCGTGTGTGCCAACAACGAGCTCGTAATCGCGCGGATGCACGATCATATCGTAGGCCGGGACGTTCAACATGCCATTCATAAAATTCCAGTTTTTCCCGTTGTCGGTGGAGACAAATGTTCCGAGGTCGAGCCCGCAGTATAGCAAATCTTTATTCACCGGGTCCTGAATGAGAACATTCGCGACCGAAGATGGAAGGTTTCCGACGATACTCGTCCATGTTTTACCATAGTCTTTACTGAAAAAAACATAAGTACTGAAATCATCGTCGCGATAGCCGTTCATAGATAAGTAAACTGTTCCCTCATCATGTGGCGACGGAAATATCGAGCTCACCCATTTGTTTTCTGGTAATGAAGTTGTAATCAATTCCCATTCGACGCCGCCATCTTTGGTGATCCAAATGTTTCCATCGTCAGTGCCTGCGTATAACAATCCAAATTTCAGTGGTGACTCGGCCAATACCGAGATCGTTGAAAACGGAACATTCCCTCGATCCTGATTTTTAGTAAGGTCGCCGCTGATCAGCGACCAGTTGTCACCGCGATCCATGCTGCGGTAAATTTTATTGGCCGCGATGTATACAATATCCGGATGATGCGTACTTAAAAACATCGGCGCACGCCAGTTCCATCGCAGCGAAGGTTCACCGATATCGTGTTGAGGCGTGATCTTAGTTGTTTTACCAGCTTGCTTGTCGATTCGATAATAATTTCCGAATTGATACCCCGTATAAAGCAACTGACTGTTTCGCGGATCAACAGAGACGAACATGCCATCTCCTCCGAAAAGTTGTTGCCAGTGCGGCGTTTCATTTGGAACTGATTTGCTTGAACCTTTCAATACGCCGTTGTCCTGAAGCCCACCATATACGTTGTACGGAGTTTCCATGTCAACGTTGATCGTGTAAAACTGCCCAACCGACATATTGTTGATGTGCCGCCAGTTAGCGCCTTCATCATAGCTTTCATAAAGCCCGCCATCATTTCCGAGCAGGATATGCGACTTGTCTTTCGGATTCACCCACAGAGCATGATGATCGACGTGAATATCATTAACGCCTTTCAGCGTATCAATGCGGTGCCAGTTTACACCACCATCTGTTGATTTCAACAGCGGAACTCCGTATATGTAAATCAAGTTCGGATCGGTCGGCGTCACTTCCATCTCGGCGAAGTAATAGCCGTAAGTATAAAAGACGCCATCAAGATCTTTCGTGTGCGTTTTCGTCCAGGAATTTCCGCCGTCATCCGAACGGTAAACTTCAGCGCCTTTGATTTTCGTTTTGAACAAATTGGCGTTTGCATCTCCACCGAAATAATTTGCTATCGCCTTAACATCATACTTTCCAGTCGTAATATCAGCTTTCACAACGGCGGCCGTGTACTTTTTCGGAAAGCCCGAGTCCTTCAGCAGATCGTCAATCTTTTTGTCTTCGAGTTTCAAAAAATCCTCCTTCGACATTGTACGGACATCATCCAGCGTCAGCTTTTCTTTAGACTTCTCTTCCTTGTCTGGCACTGATGCCTGATTATCAATCACCGCGTAAATAATCTCAGGATTGGAGGCGCTGATCTTTAGTCCGATTCTTCCTACGTCAGCACCAGTCGGCAAACCACCCTCGACTCTCTTCCAGGTTTCACCACCGTCGTCAGAACGATAAATGCCAGTACCTGCTCCGTTACCCTGAAAATGCCAGGCTTTGCGTGTTCTTTCCCACGCGCTTGCAAACAATTGCGATGCATTTTTTGGGTTGATGACAAGATCAATGATTCCGGTGCTGTCGTTGATGAATAATTTTTTCTGCCACGTTTTTCCTCCATCGGTTGATTTGAAAACGCCACGATCAACATTTGGAGTATACAGTGCGCCGATCGCAGCAACCCAAACCATGTTATCATCCTGTGGATGAATGACTATTTTACTGATGTGATGTGTACCTACGAGTCCAATATGGTTCCAGCTTTTGCCGCCGTCGGCCGACTTATACAAACCTGATCCTGCATAGCTGGACCTGCTGCTATTTTTTTCTCCCGTACCTGCATAAATAACCTGTGCGCTCTTCTGTGACAAAGCAAAATCACCAATGCCGATCGCATCGTTGTTGTCGAATATGGGTTCAAAGGTGATCCCATTGTTCGTCGTTTTAAAGATTCCACCTGAGGCATAACCGACGTAAAACTCTTTTGGATTCTGGTGATTTACCTCAATGTCAACTATACGGCCACCCACCACCGTGGGACCGATATTCCTCACGGGATAATTCTTCAATATTGAGGAGGCCGCCATCTCCTTTCGTCTGGCAAAAGATTGTGTTACTTCCTCCGCGGTTAACTGGGCGTTTGTATACAGGAAAGATGTAACCAGACAGAAGAGTAATAGTAGTCTCATGCGTTGAAAGTTATCGTTCAATAAAACTATCGCTAATTTTTAACTTTAGTAAAAAAAGTGAAGCAGTGGATTTGCGCGCCGATAAGCGGTAACAGCAAGCGATGGGTGTTAACAAATTTTGATTAACGGACTTTGTTTGCTCTTTTTACAGCATTAAAACCTGAACATGAACAACGATCCGGAACTGAGCGGAAAATATTTGGGCACGATCTCGCGTGACTTTGTGAAAGTTTCTGACACTTTAAAGGAAGCTTCTTACCAGATCAGGAAACGTGGTTTTTCCAGGTTTCCAATATTTCCTGTTTGCAAAACATCGCAGCCAATCGGACAACTGCTGATTGATAAGACCGCCTTGGGAACAGAATGGAATTACTACGCATCGTTTTTAGATGAATTCCTCCAGCGGCAGCTGATTGAAGACGAAGAAGAATTCGAAAAAGCGTTTAAAGACCCGGACGAGTTTTGTTGTCTTTTCGTGGTCGACACCACGTTTACCAACTTCGTGTTTATTCCGTTTCCGGAAGACTAAAGCTGATCACTTTTTTAAATGATCCCAGCCCTGGGCTCTCAACGGAACAACTGTTCCCTGTTTCGTGATCATGACGTTTTCGTCAGCGCGTTCGTGAACATAACCGATCATGTGAATGTCAGGATGGTTCTTCAGCTTTTCCTGATCGTCTTTGCTGATGGTGAAAAGTAGCTCATAGTCTTCTCCACCATTCAATGCACATGTCACCGGGTCGATCTTAAACTCGACTGCTGTTTCATACGCGAATGAGTCGATCGGCAGCTTGTCTTCATAGATCCGGATTCCAACTTTTGATTGCTTTGAAAGGTGCAGGATCTCGGATGCAAGTCCATCAGAGATATCGATCATCGACGTGGGTTTCACCCGGTGTTCGGCCAGATCGAAGACAATGTCTGCGCGCGCTTCAGGCTTTAGTTGGCGTCCGACCATGTATTCATATTTCTCAAGATCGGGTTGCATCTGCGGATCAGCTTCGAACACTTCTTTTTCACGTTGCAGAATTTTCAACCCGAGAAATGCCGCGCCGAGATCACCCGTTACACAGACAATGTCATTTGGTTGCGCGCCGTTGCGATAGGCGATCATTTCTTCGTTTGCTCTGCCAATGACCGTGACTGAAATGATCAGCCCGGAATATGATGCAGTTGTATCTCCGCCGATCAGGTCAACATTATAGCTTTGACATGCGGCTTTGATACCCTGGTACAATGCATCGACAGCTTCCAAAGAAAACCGGTTACTTAAGCCAATGGAAACGGTGATTTGTTCTGCTCTTCCATTCATCGCTGCAATGTCCGACACATTCACGGCAACAGCTTTATAGCCCAGATGGTGAAGGGGGGTGAAAGCGAGGTCGAAATGGATTCCCTCGACGAGCATATCGGTTGAAATCAGCATTCTATCGGTACCGCCGTGAACGACCGCAGCGTCGTCGCCAATTCCTTTTATCGACGTTGGGTTTTGGACTGCAAAATCCGCGGCAATCCTGTCGATCAATCCAAACTCGCCTAAATCTTTGATTTCGTTTCTTTTTTCACTCATAAATCGTCGGTGGTAACATGCAGTTCAGCGGCTTTACAGGCTGCTCGTCCTGCAAAAGTAAGATATCGCGGTAATACGCGTGATTTTTACTTCGCGGCAGCCGTATATATGCATAAATAACAACGAAGCATATGAAAAAGGCAGCCGGAATTTTACTCGTGATCTCGATAATTTTCAGTGCATGCAGCATGCAGAAGCCTTATTATAAAACCGCGGAAGGTAAGCGGAAACAAAAATACTACAACGAGATCCAGTATGGAGGCAAAAGCGCTAGTACTATGAAAAAAGGGTTTAAGTAAGCTAGTCTTTTGTTCGTTTAGTAAAGAGGGTTATGGTGTGGGGTCATAACCCTTCTTTTTTGCTAAGATTTTTTTTCCTGGCAAAGCTCCACAAGCACCCCACCGGTACTTTTCGGATGCAGGAAACAGATCAGCTTATTATCCGCCCCGGTTTTTGGCTCCGGATTGATCTTTTGAAAGCCTCTTTGCTCATATTCCCGAATGCTTTGTTGAATGTCATTCACCTCAAAGGCCAGGTGATGGATACCTTCCCCCTTCTTTTCAATGAACTTTGCGATCGGCGAATCTTCGCGGGTAGCTTCCAGCAATTCGATCTTCACACCTGATACATTGAAAAAAGCAGTTTTTACGCCCTCGGATTCAACTTCTTCGATCTTATAATGCTCACGGCCAAGCAAGGAAGCGAACAGTTTGTTGGCCTGATCCATGTTTTTGACGGCAATGCCGATGTGTTCCAGTTTCTCCATATTTGGTTACCTTTGAGCCGTCAAAAACGAAACTTTTTGACGAATTAAGAAGTTTTTAAGGGACTTTAACCGTAATGATCGAAGCTTTGAGCGATATACATGTAGAGGCCGCCCGCATGCAACAGGAGATCAGAGATCACCTGGGATTGAAATCATCCGACCTGGTATTTGAATACTCCACCGTCGACGGGAAGGTTAAGCTGGATCTGATCACCGTAAATCCACGCCATAATCAGGCTTTCCTTTTTAAAACTGTAAGCGCCAGCGACAAGCCCGACGCTTTGAAAAAGCTGCTCGAGTATGTGCAGAGCTACAAAGAGAAAGAGAATTCTTATACAATCCAGTGGGTGGTCAAAGGCGGGAAAGAGCTTCATACATCGTATTTTAAAGCGGCTAATATTATGGACGCATTACAAAAACTCTATTACGGTCGCGATATGAATACGATCACGGTTTTTAGCGTCGTTTTGAATCCTATTTCATAAAAAACTGTTTAAAAGGTATGATCTCCATTACAGATAAGGCAAAGCAGCGGATTGTTGAACTCAGAAAAGAGGAAAACCGCACAGAGGAACACAACATTCGGGTTTCGGTAAAAGGCGGCGGTTGCTCCGGTCTTATGTACGATCTTGGTTTCGATGAAAGTGTGAATCCTGCTGACCAGGTGTTTGAAGACAAAGGCGTGAAGATTCTTGTTGACAAAAAGAGCCTTCTTTATTTGCTAGGAACAACGCTTGACTTTACCGATGGCCTTAACGGGAAAGGATTTCAGTTCATCAACCCGAATGCTTCACGCACGTGTGGATGCGGGGAAAGCTTTTCGGTTTAAATCGAAGGTTTAAGATTTAAAGAAGGGGTCACCGAACGCTACGTTTCGGTTTTCGCGGCTAATCCAGATTTACACTATTCCGACTAACTATTTTTGATTTTGAAGTGATTCATGGGATTCATTGATACTTATCGAGACCAAATACAAAGACTCTGTGAAAATCACAAAGTAAGGAGTCTGTATTCGTTTGGTTCCGTTAATTCATCAACGTTCACGAATGACAGCGACGTAGACCTGGTCGTAGATTTTAAAATCGATGACCCTTTGGAGTACACCGACAATTATTTCGACCTGAAATTTGAATTAGAGAAAATACTAAACCGGCAAATTGACTTGTTGGAAAGCAAGGCAATAAAAAATCCATTCCTCAAAGAGAATATCGACAAAACCAAGGTTCTCGTATATGGACAATGAAGTAAGGACCTGGTTAAAAGACATTGAACAAGCTATTTCCGAGATCAACTCATTCATTCCCGAAATCAAGAATTTTAAGGACTTTCAAAAAGACTTAAAAACGAAGAGAGCAGTAGAAAGAGATATTGAGATCATCGGAGAAGCAATGACACGAATTCTAAAAGCTGACCCTCATATTCAAATAACCGACACGAGGAAAATCGTGGACACAAGAAACAGAATCATTCACGGCTACGATTCTGTTTCAGAGGACATTTTGTGGGGAATAATTATTCGAAATCTTCCGACATTAGAAAAAGAAGTCAAAGAGTTATTGAAGTGAAGGTTTCAGGTTTACTCACACAGTCAGGCTTACACAACAGCTGTGCCGACTTATCAACTCAGGGATAGCGTTTGGCGAACCAATAATTTGGACCGACTATTAAAAAGCGTGTAGAGGGCAACAATGTATATTTGACTATTGAGTATCAACAACATATTGAGATAAGAGCGGATAAAAGATTTGGGAAATCGTGTATCAAAGGCACCAGAATTTCTGTCTATGATGTTCTTAACTGGTCGTCAAATGGAATGACCAAGCAAGATATAATTGCAGATTTTACTGAACTCAACGAGGATATGATTAACGCTTGTCTCGCATTTGCTGCAGACAAAGAACATAAACTTCGAATCGCATCTTGAAACTATTATTTCGGTAATCCTTCCGTGCAAGTTCTAAACCGTCGCGATGCATTTAAGCTCGATTGCAATCGGCGTTGGCAAAGCATTCACTTCCACTGTTGTGCGGCAAGGCTGATTATCTTTAAAGTACTCGGCGTAAATTCTATTGAACACCTGGAAATCGTCTTTCATGTTTGTGAGAAAAACCGTTACATCCACGAGATTTTCCCAGCGCGATCCTGATGCTTCAAGAATCAGCCGCACATTTTCAAACACGCTGTGGCATTGCGTTTCAATATCGTAACTAAGGATATTTCTGTTTTCATCCAGCGTTACTCCGGGAATGTCTTTCGATCCTTTTTTACGCGGCCCGACACCTGAGAGAAATAATAGATTTCCAACTTTTCGCGCGTGCGGATAAAGGCCAACAGGTTCGGGTGCTTTATCTGAATGTATCCGTTCTGACATTGCTGCGATATTATTTTGAATTCATGATATCCTCGATCTCCTCCGCCTCAATAGGAATGTTCTTCATCAGATCTGTATTGCCGGTTTTGGTGATCACAATGTTGTTCTCAATCCGGATACCAATGCCTTCTTCCTTGATATAGATTCCAGGTTCGACAGTCCAGACCATGCCCGGCAACATTTTGCCATACATATTTCCGACATCATGCACATCCAAACCAAGCATGTGGGAGGTGCCGTGCATAAAGTATTTCATAAACAACGGCTTGTCCGGGTGCTGATTTTTGACGTCTGTCTTATCGATCAGCTTGAGCTTGATCAATTCCTGTTCAGTGAGTTTCTGAACCTCTTTGTGATATTCATAATACGAAACGCCCGGCTTCAGCATCTTCGTCGCGGCGCGCTGGATGCGAAGCACTGCGTTGTAAACTTCTTTTTGTCGCTTGGTAAACTTCCCGTTTACGGGGATGGTTCTTGTAAGGTCGGCATTATAGTTCGCAAACTCTGCGCCGACATCCAGTAACAACACATCGCCATCGCGACAAACCTTATCGTTTTCAATATAATGAAGCACACAGGAGTTCGCCCCGGATGCGATGATCGGCTCATAAGCAAACCCACGCGAAGCATTTCTCAGAAACTCGTGCGCATACTCTGCTTCAATCTCATATTCACGAACACCAGGTTTTACAAATTTCAGCACCCGACGAAATGCCTTCTCCGTAATATCGCAGGCACGCTGCATCAATTCGATTTCATGTTTTGATTTAACCGAACGAAGCTGGTGCATCAATGGTGCCAGGCGTTCATACTTATGCAACGGATACTTCTGTTGACAAAATTTGATGAAACGTGCATCGCGTGAATCAACAGCGACTTCAGCGCGATAGTGATCATTGGTATTGAGATAAACGTTTTCGACATTTCCCATCACCATCATCGTGTTGAACAATTTTGGAAACTCGGAGACCCATACGATTGTCTCCACGCCAGTAGCTTCACGCGCTTCTTCTTTCGTGAGCTTGTGGCCTTCCCATGTGGCAATGTGTTCATTGGTCTCTCTTAAAAATAATACTTCACGATACTTTTTATCCGGGAAATCGGGACAAAGAACGTAGATCGTTTCCTCCTGATCGACGCCAGTTAAGTAGAACAGATCGCTGTTTTGTCGGAAGCGCATGGTGCCATCAGCGTTTGTCGGCATGATGTCGTTCGCGTTAACAACGACAATTGAATTTTCTTTGAGCTTCTTCTGGAGGTTTTTCCGGTTAGAGGTAAAAAGCGCTGTGTTGATCTTTCCGTATCGCATAATGAAAATTGAATGGCGCTAAAATAGCGCTTTATGCGAATGTTTTAAACTTAATGTGACTAGCGTATCTGAAAGCCGGTTGTCCGGAAATTTTACTCCGTTCCATTGGCTCACCTATTCATTCAATCCTCAGCAGTCCGGGCACCTGTCTCCACTCTTCCTCCACTCTTTGTCCACTCCTCAGGTATGCATCATGTATGCCCGAAGTATCCGTGAAGCAAGGCTACAGTTGTGCATCTACGCGTCGCGAATCCTAAAGTCACCATCCATCACATTTGGCTCATTTGAGCGTATTGCTGGTGTTCCAGACGCAAATAAAAACTCCGGCGTTAGATTCACCGGAGTTACTTTGCATGTCAGACAAGTTATGCCCGTTCTGGCAATCGCTCCGCCACGCGATCCATCGCAGGCGTATCGGTTGCGAAGAAGTTGGCTAGCATATATGACATTCCAAATCCTGAAAACAAACCTTCAAGAAAAACAACAAATGAGCATATATACGGATCGAGGTACAAACCCAACGGTTCGTTCTCGCCAATTGAATTCATCAGGTTCTTATCAAGTGACAGATAAATAAACAGAAACAGTGAAAATGTTGCCGCGGTGATTGCTCCTGTTGCAACACCGGTGGTAAGGGCTTTAAAATAATCCAGGCGCCCATTATGCGTTCGCTTAAATTGTTTATGAGCAAAGTAAACCCCTGCAAGCAAAATTACTACATTAAACAATCTCAGTTCAATGACGTGAATCAACCCGGCGGCGTACATGATGAAGAAATATGTAATCAGACCGAGCGTTGTCAGTGCACCATATATTTCCGGGATTCGCGTTCCTCTGTTCCAGATATTCATATCGTTACTTTAACCAAACCAGAGGCAAAAAAATATGCCATCCGACTATAATCTATCAGATGGCATACGTTCGGATATCAGCTGTTTAGCCCTGAGGCACGTTTACTTCATCAGTCTCTACATAGTTGATTAAAATAAAGGTTACCAACAGTCCGGAAAAGATTCCTTCGAGGGCGACAACAAATGACAGCATGTATGGATTGAGATAACGCCCCATAGGCTCAGTCTCGATGATGTGCTGCATCAGACTGCTGTCGGCCTGCAGATAAATAAACAGAAAAACCGAAAACACGAGACTTCCAACGGCCGCAGTTGCAATGCCTGTAACAAGGCCTTTAAAATAATTCAGATGGTCTTCGTGCGCAGATTTAAAACGCTTGAGCGCGAAATAAACGCCTGTAATCAGGATAAATAAGTTGAGTAACCGCAACTCAACCACGTGGGACAAACCGATGGCCTTCATAGCCACGAAATAGAGGATCAGCCCGGCTGCAATACGCAAGCCATAGCTCTGGGGGATGTTTTTAGGATCGTTCAGGAAGCTCATAGGCATTGGGATAAGTCAAAGGAATTTGCCCTTTTTTTCGACCATTTCCAACGTTTACGGACGCTTTATTTTCCCTAAATTTGTGATCCAATCCTAACCCATATCACTATGATCAAGAAAATCCTTTTTATTGTCTTAGGGCTAATCGTTGTTTTCTTCCTGGTTGGATTTCTCCTGCCGGAAAAGTTTGAAATCACCCGAACTGTGACGGTGAATGCTCCTGCCGAATATTCCTTCGAAGAAATCAATTCACTTGAAAACTGGAACAGGTGGTCGTACTGGAACACGCTAGATACGACGATGGCGATCACCTACGGCGAGAAAAAAGCCGGTGAAGGTGGATGGTATTCGTGGAACAGTGAAGAGATGGGCACCGGGAAGTTGGTCATTCGCGAGAGTGTTCCTTTCAAGTCCGTAAAAGCTGACCTTTTCTTCATGGGTGATACGACGAATGCTTCAGAAGCATGGTATGATTTCGAGCCTGAAGGTGAGCAAACGAAAGTGACGATGAAGTTCGCCACCAGCTTTGGGTATAATCCTATCATGAGATGGATGGGCGTAACAATGTTCCCCTCGGAAATGGACAAAGCTTTTACGCACAACCTTCAAAAGATAAAGGAGATCGCTGAATCGAAGCCTAAGTTTGCCGTAAAGATCACAGAAGAAGAAGTGGCACCGGTTTCTTACATCGGCTTGTCAGCAACAATGGACCCGAGAGACCACGCTGCCGTTTCGAAACAAATGGAAAAAATGTACACCGAACTATATGCAGTGTGCAAGAAATCAAAGGTGGATATCAATGGACATCCTTTCGCTCTGTTCACAAACTACACCGAAGAGTCTATGGATTTTATCACGGCGGTACCTGTCAACTCTGACGCAAAGCTTCCTTCGAAATATAAGGTTATGCAAACTGCTGGAGGCAAAGCTCTAAAGACCGTGCACATCGGAGCTTACGATAAGATGGAAACACCACATGTGGAACTAAATCGATACATCGACTACAAAAAGTACAGCATCGCAGGGGCACCATGGGAAGTGTATGTTACCGACCCGACTGCTGAAGCGGATACTTCAAAGTGGGTGACTGAAATTTACTACCCGGTTTCAAAATAGATCTACCGTAAAAGATAAAAGAGTGAGCCGGCAACGACTCACTCTTTTTTTTGACTTCATCAACGGCTCTCAGCCTGCTAATGATTCTGGTTTTCGATGCTGCTACTCAACCAATGTGAATGGCGCCTGTTTTGTATCACGTGAATTACCACCGACAAACACAATGAATTTCCCGGGTTCTGTGCCCCAGCTCATATCGAAACGATAAAACGCCAGGTCGTTTGCCGAAAGCTTAAACTGAACATCACGAGTCTCACCGGCTTTCAGCATAATCTTTTGAAATCCTTTTAACTCTTTCAACGGCCTTGTCACGCTTCCGGTGATATCGCGTACGTACAACTGTACTACCTCCTCACCGTCGCGGCTACCTTCATTTTTCACAGTACATGTAACCGTTAATGTCTCGCCTTCCTTCATTTCAGATGCGCTTAACTTTACATCTGAATACGTGAACGGACTATAGCTTAATCCATAGCCAAACGGATACAATGGCTCGTTCGGCACATCGAGGTATCGCGACTTATATTTATCAAGCAACTGATCATTGTGGGGACGACCCGTGTTCTTTGCACTGTAGAAAATCGGAACCTGCCCAACATGGGCCGGAAATGTCATCGGCAATTTACCCGACGGGTTGTAGTTTCCTAACAGTACATCAGCGATGGCGTTACCTGCTTCCGTCCCGGCAAACCAGGTTTCAAGAATAGCATTTGCGTTTGCGTGTTCCCACGGAAGTGTAAGTGGTCTTCCGTTCATTAGCACAATCACCAATGGCTTGCCAGTTTGTTTCAACGCCTTTAATAAGTCGAGTTGCTTTCCAGGTATTCCAATGTCGGCGCGGCTCGCGGCTTCTCCTGTCATTCCCTGTGATTCGCCAACCACAGCAACAACCACATCAGACTTGCTTGCAACCTCTACAGCTTCTTTGATCATCTCTTCCGCGGAACGGTCGTCGATTTCCAGGTTTCCGCCGTGGGCATTCAACCGCTTGATCAACAAAGTATCGTCAGTGATGTTTGCGCCTTTTGCATAGTTGATCTTCAGGCCTGGCGCCGCATTCCGTAAACCTTGTTCAACGCTGATGGCTTGTTTCCAGTCGCCGGCACCGCTCCAGCTACCGATAAGGTCGCGTTGGTTTTTTGCGAGCGGCCCAACAAGGGCAATCGATCCTGTTATCTTTAATGGAAGGGTATTATTCTCATTTTTCAACAACACCATGCTCTTACCTGCAATATCACGAGCGGCATCGCGATAATCTTTTTTAAACAAAATTTGCTGTGCGCGTTTCTCATCGGCATAACGGTATGGATCGTCAAACAATCCGAGGATAAATTTTGCTTCAAGCACTTTGCGGCATGAAAAATTGATATGCTCTTCTGTCACCTTTCCTTCTTTCACCAACTGAGGTAAATGTGCCAGGTAGATTTCTGCCACCATATCCATATCATTTCCCGCAAGAAGCGCATCCAGCGCCGCTTCTTTTTCGTCAGCGCTGATGCCATGCTCGATCAACTCTAACAGCGAAGTGTAATCAGAAACAACCAGGCCATCGAAACCCCATTGCTTTCGCAGCAAATCTTTTATTAACCATTGGTTTGCGCCAGCAGGCACACCGTTGATATCGTTAAACGAAGTCATCACGCTGGCAGCACCTGCGTCGATCGCCGCCTTATATGGCGGAAGATAGTCCTGCATCATGGTTCGTTCGCTCATGTCAACTGTGTGATAGTCGCGACCGGCTTGGGCTGCGCCGTAAAGCGCAAAATGTTTTACACAAGCCATTACGGTATTGCTTGCATCCAAATCATTCTGCTGGTAGCCCTTGACCATCGCAGCGGCTACCAAAGAGCCGAGGTATGGATCCTCGCCGGCTCCCTCAACAACTCTCCCCCACCTTGGATCGCGCGCGATATCAACCATTGGCGAGAACACCCAGTTAAGTCCATCGGCTGAAGCTTCATCGCCGGCAATGCGCGCGCTGTGTTCTATTGCGCCCATGTCCCACGTTGCGGCGAGACCCAGCGGCATGGGGAAAATTGTACGGTGACCGTGAATAACGTCGAACCCAAACAGTAAGGGAATCTTTAACCTTGTTTTCTCGACCGCCATCTGTTGCAGTTTTCTCACCGCGATGGGCGTGAAAGTATTGAACACCCCGCCGACTAATCCTTTCTGTATCTTCTCTTCCACATTCTGACTGACAATCGGGCCGGTGATATCAAAGCCAACTGACACGAGATTTAATTGTCCGACTTTCTCTTCAAGCGTCATCTTTGACATCAGCTCGTCGATGAATGCATTCATATCGACAGGCGTCTTTTTTACTTCCTGATTGATCTTCTTTTTTTGTGCGTATGACAACGAAACACAAACCAGAAGAATAATTGTGGTGACTTTTTTCATGCTCATTTACGCTATCGTTGAAAACCAAGTTTATCTAAACCCTGTTGCACTTCCGGTGCAGACATAAATAATTTCCAGAGTAATCCGGTTCGGTAATTTTCCATCATCACGACAGTGGGCCCCTGATCAATGGCGAGGTATCTCGGCAGATACCAATCGTGGTGCTCGCTGAAGGCATCATAAAAGCCGAACTCGCCAAAAAGCTTATCGCCATGTTTTTCATAAAAGTGTCGCATGGCGCGTTTCGATTGCTCTGGTGTATACGGAAATGAAGACAGCGCAGCC
Organism: Chryseosolibacter sp.; assembly: GCA_035628595.1. Taxonomy (GTDB): domain Bacteria; phylum Bacteroidota; class Bacteroidia; order Cytophagales; family Cyclobacteriaceae; genus Chryseosolibacter. The sequence continues at coordinate 12,241 of DASPJN010000064.1, read as the reverse complement.
GTTGGTGAGATGACGCCGAGGTCTTCAGTTGGGCTATGCGCCGAATACCCGTTAATAGAATAACTTGCGGTCAGTCCCCAGCAATCTTCACCATACCCTTCGAATTTTTTTGGATTCTCCACACAGTAACGATAGTTGATCAATGTGTGATTCTTATTGTGCGTCCAGTAATCGGCATAACGGTCGCGAAGGTTTCGCGGATCCAGCCCAAGGAATGAATAATGTGACCAGAACAACGGCCCGCCATACTGCGGCGCGCCATTGTGTTTCAGATCGAGATGCAGTCCGTATTGCTGATGTTGCTCGTCATTCTTCATTTTACCGCTACGCGCCCATCCTTCGTGATAAACTTCGGCGGGTATGCCATGCGCTGGTGATGCTGCGGCGAGCACGTACATGATCAGGCACTCGTTGTATCCTTCTACCGGAAAGTTCATGGCCCATTCATCTTTCGGTGACCAATGCCAGTAAAGAACATTCTTATTATTCTGACGGTGCCAGTCAAACTCAACGGCTCGCCAGAGTGTATCGATCTTCGCCGCCAGTGTTTTCTCTTCGTCGCTGCCGTCTTTGAAGTATTCGCGCACGCATAACAATCCCTGTAACAGGTAAGAAGTTTCTACAAGATCACCGCCGTTATCTTTCGGGCTAAAAGGTTTTACGTCGCCTGTCTCGCCATTCCACCAATGTGGCCAGACGCCGTGAAAAGTATCGGCGTTCCCGAGCCAGTTGACAAATTTCGTAAGACGCTCCAAACCTTGCTCACGCGTAATGAAATTTCGTTCGATGCCGACGAGGATCGCCATCACGCCAAAGCCTGTTCCACCGGAAGTGATGATATGCTTGTCGTTTTCAGGATATACATTGTCGGAGTGGTAACGCTCGCGTGCACCACCTGACGTTGGCTCAGCGCCATCCCAGAAGTACTGGAATGTTTTGTACTGAACAAGGTTGAAAAGCGAATCGTCAGATATTTTCGCGATGTTCTCTTCTGACGTTTGACTCGTTTTACTTCCGCACGATGATAATGCCAGTAAAACCAACGCCGAAACCAGAAAGCAAAGTGGAGTTGAAAATCTATATCTCATTAGCGTATTAATAAGTGAATCCGAGCTTTGTTAAACCATCCTGCACTTCAGGTGCTGACATGAAGAGTTCCCAAAGTAAACCGGTTCTATGGTTTTCGATCATGACAATGATGGGGCCCTGATCGATAGCCAGGTATGAGTTTGCAAACCAGCCTTCGGTGATATTGAACGCATCGTAAAACCCATAAGGACCCCAAAGCCGATCGCCGAGCTGATAATAAAAAAACTTCATTGCTTTCATCGACTCCTCAGGTGTGTATGGAAAAGAAGACAATGCCGCCGTTGGCGATATTACACCAAGATCGTTTGTCGGTGAATGTGCTGAGTATCCTTCATGGTTGTCGCTGGCGGTAAAGCCCCAGTTCTCATCGCTGTAGCCAACGTAGTTGCGCGGGTTTATAATCGCGTGTTCATGATTGATCAGCGAGTGGTTGACGTTTTGCGTCCAGTAGTTTGCATATTGATCGGAAAGATTGCGGGGATCCAATCCGAGAAACGAATAGTGCGCGAAAAACAATGGCCCTCCATAATCAAATCCGACAGGAAGGGTAATATCATAGAATGTGCGACCGTTCACGATACTTCCATTTCGTGCCCAGCCCTGCGTGTAGACTTCAGGTTGTATTGTGTGTGTTGGCGACGAAGCTGCAAGCACGTAGGTAATCAGCGCTTCATTGTATCCCTGGATCTGGTGGTTCATCGCCCATTCCTTATCCGGTGACCAATGCCAGTATAGAACATTTTGCCCATCGCGCGTATACCAGTCCCATTCAACTCCTTGCCATAGCACGTTGACCCTATCGATCAGTGCCTGCTCTTCGGCGTCTGATTCATTTAGATATTGTCTGAAAGTGATAAGGCCCTGAACGAGAAAAGAAGTCTCGACAAGATCCCCGCCGTTATCGTTCGTACTAAACGGAATTACGTTTCCCGTGTTTCCATTTACCCAATGCGACCATGCGCCGTGAAAACGATCAGCGGTTTCAAGGAAGGTTACTATTTTTTCAAAATGCGCGAGACCTTCTTCGCGTGTAATAAAACCACGTTCGATTCCAACGATCAATGCCATGATACCAAAGCCACTTCCGCCCGTTGTTACAAGATCTCCTGAGTTATTTCGCTCACGCGCCATTCCGCTGGCCGGGTGCGCGAAATCATAGAAGTACTTGAAGGTTTGTTCCTGAACAAGGGTGAGGAGTTGTTCGTCGCTGATGAGTGGGAATTTCGGTTCGGGGTCTCCGGCGGTGTAGAAGATTTTTTCATAGCCATCGAATGTTTGGCTGTTTGCGCCAGTGATAGCCTTTGAAATTCGCACTGTGTATTTTGTCAAGTCGCGAAGCTCCTCCTCGATCATAAGGGTTATTGTTTCTCCCGTTTCGTTCGCAGAGATCGCAATGGAAACGAGACCGCCATTTCCGATAACTTTAAAGTTTTCTTCCGAGAGGGCGAACAAAGGGATTGGATCTGAAAAAACGATCTGAATTTCAGGATTGTTTCTGCTAACGTTAACGATTCGATCGTTATTTAAACTTGGCTGGTCATCTATCAATAAAGAAGTCAGTTCCAGTTCATCCAGTATGGTAATAAAGTCTATGGATTCGCCTTCAAAACGTTCGCCGTTTTTACCGCGTATTGTATTGGCGATCGTCAGACGATAGGCCGTATTAGTCGTAAGGTTTTCCTCAGGCGATATCGAGACTGAGTTGTCTCCCTGAAGCAATGAAACATCAAGTGAAACCGTTTCTGAAGTGGTCGTATTCATTAAACTAAAGGCAGCGCTGATCGGAGCAGGATCGAGCGCATTACTGAAGGTAACGACAATCGGTTCATCGATTGGCGCGCCAATATTATCCATGCTTTCAACATCGAGTTCATTGTCACCAATTTTGATGCTTGTTACTTGTAAAAAATCAACGTCAGCCTCCTGATCATCGTTACATGATATAATGCAAAAAACTATGAGAACAGAAAGAAATAATATTTTTTTAATCATCGTAAATCACCAATGAAAAAAGGCATCCCCGGTCACCGGGGAGCCTTTTATACCAAACTAACCCAAACGATTTCTTTTAATTTTCTGACTCATACATAAGTTCAACTTCCTCTTCAGAGATTGCGCGATGGAAAAATCTCACATCGTCAAGTAATCCTTTGAAGTGATTATTGTCTGTACCTGCATATTGGCAACAGCCGGCTCCCCACGATGGGAATGTCGAAGTGCTGCTTGTCCAGAAACCAAAGTTCCACTTGTTGTCGTAGTAGTCGGCCTGACCCGGACCTGCTACGCTGGGTGTAAACGCCAGACCAATGACATCTGCGAACGGTTCAACCCCAACGTCGCCTGAGCCGGCGAGGAGTTTGTAGTCCTGCTCCATTACCAGTTCGCCATTCAAGTAAATGGATCTAACTTTATCTGCCCCACTGAATACAAAAACAACATGTGCCCAGTTATTCATAGCAGTACGCACGCCAGTTCGTCCGAAATCTTCATCCACAGTTGTCGCAATGTCGAGCCCTGTTTCAGCATCTGTTGTACCATCGGCGTTGAAGAAAAAGTCATTTGAGAGCGTATCATCTTCTGTTCGCTGGTGTCCTGCAAATTTGAACCAGTCCTCACGGTCGTTCACTTCAAACTGTAAACCATTGAAAGCACCGATTCCCATTACAAAGTGTCCTTTTGTGGAAGTGCCATCGCTTTTCATAGAAGCAGTATCAACATCTATCCAGAAGCTTAATGTAAACTCATCACTCAGGAGCTCATCGCCATCCGGTATTTCAATTATACTGGTTGTCCCGTTGAAACTCGCCGCGCTTCCGGCAGCTTCATTTCTTCCATCTTCATAGGTAATGGCTATTTCTACATCTGAGTCGAACTCACCCACCTGATCATCTGTATTCTCATTGAAATCGTAATAAGCCACCTGGCCATCAGGCACAAATGTACCTCCAGTTGTAAAGCTGCGTTCAATTGGCGTAAATGCTACGCCGCTTGTTGATTCAAGCGCGCCTATATTGAGGATGTACTGGGTGCCACCGCTTAAATCTTGCGCAGGTGTGATTGTAACAGTATTTCCAGATGTCGTAATGTTAACGTCGGCCATTTGGTCATCGAACCCACGCTTAAGTGTGATGTTACTTTCCGTTGCCGTAGCAGCATCCACATCCGTATTAAATGTTATGACTATCGGCTCACTAACCGACACATCAACAGCAGACGTCGCTCCATTGAGGTCAACATCACCCGATGCAAGGCTTGATAAAGTAAAGGTTGTTGGGCCTCCATCGTCGTCATCATCATCGCAGGCGTTAAATGTTATTACGGTCGCCACGACTGCCAAGGCAGCCAAAATTCTAATTGCATGTTTCATAGTCTGTAATTTATTTATTGGGTTAATAGTTGTTGTTCATTCAATGCTACTTCCAGGCTTCGTTCTGTTCGAGCCCGGCAAGGTCAATCTCAGCTTGGGGGATCGCCAGCAATTCGTGTTTACCGGCAATAAATCCGTAAGGCTCCAGGACATCGTCCGCCCTACCGGTCCGCACCAAGTCCCAAAAACGATGCCCTTCCAACGCGAGCTCTACACGCCGTTCATGAAAAATGATATCTCTCAACAGATCTTTATTTAACTCAGTTACATCTTCGAGATCTGCCCGATCGCGCACCATGTTCAAGTATGTAAGCGCGTCGCCAGGTTTATTATTTTCATTAAGCGCTTCTGCAGCCATCAGCAAAACATCCGCGTAACGAATGATCCGACGGTTATGACCAAATTGGGTGGGAACATTAATTCCAGGCGTCCATACTTTTTGATTATATGCTTCCACCTCTACGATTCCATCCGGGAAACCGGGATATGTATAGGAGTTCTTTGCAGGACCATCTGGAGTAGTGCCATCGCCCTCGATGACAATCGTATCATTCATGACTTCCCCAAGATTAAGTACCGTTGCATCGAGCCTTATATCACCCGGTTCGAAAGCTGCCTTTAGGTCCTCTGACGGTCTATTGAAACCCCAACCTCTGTTGGGATTGCCGCGAACGCCCTGTACGTTCGCGTACTGATTTCCGCCATTAGTGAGTGATTCTTCGCCAATAGCACCAACCTCAAAAACGGACTCAATCCCGAACTCCCCAATTTTGCTATTGGCATTTTCAAAGTTCATTTCGAGTGAATACTTGCCTGAGTTAATCACTGCCATGGCATGCGTTTCGGCGTCAGAAAATTCACTTTGCCAAAGGTGCACGCGCGCCTTTAGCGCATGGGCAGCGCCTTTCGTTGCGCGCCCGAGATCTGACGCGCCATATTCATCTTTTTCAGGAAGTGCAGCGATGGCATCGGTGAGATCTTGCTCGATTAGCGTTAGTACAGCTTCTGGTGTTGCACGCTCTTGCTGAATTGGAGCCTGTACCGAGGTGATGCTCGGCACACCACCGAAAGCTCTTACCAAATCGAAATAATAGAGCGCTCTGAGAAACTTAGCTTCACCGATAAACCGATCGCGCAGTTCGGTTTCCATCACGATAGGAGGCACCTGCTCAATAACAACGTTTGCACGTTTGATTCCTAAGTACAAAGTGTTCCACCATGCTCTTGTTTGACCAGCACCTGCTATGTGTGTAAAATTATCAAACGGGCCGATGGTTGATCGCTGATCGCCCGGGTTACTGCCTTTATGTGCATCGTCGGACATGATGTCCATGATAGGAAAGAGTCCGAAGTTGAATTCAGAGATTCGCATTGTGTTGTATACGGCGTTAACGGCCTGCTCAGCGTCTGCAGCGGTCACAGGGAAATTCTCAGCTATCAAATTTCCCTGAGGTTTTTTATCGAGAAAATCATCACTGCAGCCAAGAGGACTGATGATAAAACAGACAAATGGAATTAAGTATTGTATTGAAATTTTTGGTTTCATATCCGTTCGTATCTTAAAAAGTTACATTTAAACCGAATGAATAGATCGCAGTGGTGGGGTATGTTCCTCTGTCAACACGGTTCTCCAGTGGATTCTCACTTGCCACTTCAGGTGAATACCCTGTGAAGTCCATCGACGTGAACAAGTTGGTACCGCGTACGTAAATTCTTGCCGCCTGCATCTTTGCCTTTGCGATGAGCTTCTCGGGCAAAGAATAACCAAGCGTTGCGCTTCGAAGCCGGAAGAAATCCGCGCTTTGTATGAACCGTGAAGATTTGTAATCATTCGCGCCCCAGTTCACGCCACCTTCGGCTGCGCGTGGTTCACTTGTTGACGTGGAGCCTGGTCGCCAGTAATCAAGCGCATGTTGTTCAAAATTGTATCTATCCGGGCGGACAGTTTCTTTATAATTCATAATAGACGCACCGCTTTCGCCCTGAAAATCCAGCGATAGCTCTATCCCTTTGAAGCTGGCACCTAAGCTGATTCCATAAAGCAAATCAGGTATCGACGAACCAAGTACTGTGCGGTCAAGTGAATTGATTTGACCATCATTATTTATGTCGACAAAACGGAGATCGCCGGGTTCTGCCCCGTCAAGGTGAGGAAACTGATTGATCTCCTCCACGCTTTGAAAAATTCCTCCTACCTGATAACCGAAGAAAGAACCAATAGGCTCCCCTACCCTGCTGATCGTAAGCGATTCAGGTCCATAAAGAACATCCGACACGCTGCCGCCACCTTGAATTCGCAGCACTTCGTTTTGTATCGTTGTACCATTGACGCTTGCCCGGTATTTTATTCCATTCGCAAGCTCATCATTCCAACCAACAACAAACTCGAAGCCTTTGTTGAGAACCGACCCTGCATTAAATGTAATTTGAGCGCCCACGCCGTTGCCAAGAAATCCCGGGATTTCAAGAGGGATAAGGATGTCATCTGTAACGCGATGATAGTAATCAAATTCCGCAGTTAAACGGTCCTCCAGCAATCCAATTTCAAGCCCAACGTCCCGTTGCGTGGTTGTTTCCCATTTAAGATCAGGATTTCCTGTAACACCATAAGATGCGCCAGAATTCAAAACCTCGCTTTGCGAGAAAACGGCGTTAACTCCATTGTCAACGAGTGAAAATTGCTTGAGATATTCAATTTTCTCGTTTCCGAGTCTTCCCCAACTCGCACGCAATTTTAAATTGGAAATCATTGTGTAGTCACTCATGAACGCCTCATTAATTATATTCCAACCAACCGCAAACGATGGGAAGCTTGCGTATTGGTTGTCCTTTGCAAATTTTGATGAACCGTCCCTCCTATATGTCGCTGTTAACAGATAGCGGTTATCGTACGTATAGTTCGCGCGAAACAAAGTCGATAACATTGAGTAATAGAATTTAGGATCGACGTCATTCGGGTCATCGATACCAGTTGGATTTATATTACTTGGATTGAAATACCAGAAATCGTCACCTTCCCGAATGATGTTTTCCCCTTTGATGTTTAAGAACTCTGACTGGGTATCCTGCATTGTATACCCTGCAAGCACATTTACGCGGTGTTTTCCGATTTCCTTGTTATAATTCAGTGTATTCTCCCATAGCAAGGTGAAATCATCTCTAAAATTTTTAGTCAGATCATTCTCCGAATTCTGTTGCTGTGCAGAAACGAAGAACACAGGTGTAAAGCTTTTATTCTTTGAATATTTGCCATCAACGCTAAAGCTACTTTTAAAAGTGAATTCTTTTAAGAAATCCACTTCTCCGAAAAAATTACCGATACCGCGCACGCCACTGTCAAAGCTGTTGGTATACTCAATATCCGCGAGTGGATTACCAACATTCGGTACTTCGGTGTAGGAACCGTCTGGCTGATATGGCGTCAATAACGGCAATGCCCGATAAGCGGTGAAAACCACATTACCATTTGTGTTCTGTTGCTTGAATGGCGTAACCGTAATGTTGTTGCCAACTCTCACGCCTTTGGCAATATGAAAAGTATTATTAAGCTTGACTGTAAAGCGTTCGTAGTTAGACTTCTCGATAATACCATCCTGTTTAAAATAGCCAAGCCCGATGTAATACTGTATTTTTTCGGATGCCCCTGCTACAGACACCTGATGATTCTGAATTGGAGCGGGACTAAACAAGAGATCCTGCCAATCTGTATTCGGAAGCACATCTGGATTATTATATGTGCCAGGATCGTATGCATTTACATATAGCGCATATTCACGCCCGTTTAATAAATCAATTTTTCTGTTCATTTGCTGAATACTATACTCAGAATTAAAGCTGATCACCGGTTTTTGCTGGCCGGCCTTTCCTCGCTTCGTTGTAATCATAATGACGCCGTTTGCGCCACGCGCACCGTAGATGGCAGTGGACGAAGCGTCCTTTAAAATTTCTATTGATTCTATATCGGCAGGATTCAAAAAATCAATATCCTGAAGGATTACACCGTCGACGACATAAATTGGTGACGAATCATTAAAAGTACCCTGACCCCGGATTCGAACTACTGTCCCCGCACCTGGAGATCCCGATGCGCTTGTCACTTGAAGGCCCGCAACCTTTCCCTGAAGCGCTTGCATCGGTGATACTGCAGGTATTTTCACGAGGTCCTCGCCGCGCACGCTAGCAACTGAACCTGTCAGGTCCGACTTCTTGATCGTACCATAACCGATAACAACTACCTCATCAAGCGTTTCAGTGTCTTCATTCATGACAACATCAATGATGGTCTGTTGTCCAATAGCGATGGTTTGGCTCTTATAACCGACAAAAGAAAAAACGAGCCTTTCATTTTCATCAGTAACCGGGATGGCGTATTTCCCATCAATGTCGGTCACAGTACCGCTGGTCGTGCCCTCAACCACCACGTTCACTCCCGGCAACGGTAACCCATCTTCCGATGACGTAACTACCCCGGTAATGGTGCGCTCCTGGCCGAACAGAAGCACCGGCAACAGCATGAAAATCAAGTAGGTAAAGACTTTTTTCATAGGCATTGAAATAGGTTTTTCGAAGCGGATTACGCGATCGAATACAAACTAATTTACAATCCCTCCAAGCCGTGGAAGAATTATTTCAAAAAATTCAAATGTTTTAGCGGGGTTAGCCGGGGGGCGGGATGAAGACTAATTATCGGGAAAAAAACATCGATTTCAAACGATTAGTACAATAATCTCGTAAGGCAGCAGTGAAGATTTCCAGAAAAAAACAATGGAAATAAAGCCGGAAGGAGGTGGCCGGAACAAAAGGTAAAAAATTTGTGATTTTTGATTTAGGATTTAGTCGATCCTTACTTGCGCGCAGGCTCAGGATTCGCAATAGATAAAATAGCACAACCCTAATCTGATGTCGTGGATAAAGCAATACAGATATACGATTGTCGATTAACGATTTTTGATTTTCGATGTAAATGCATCGGGCGTTGGTGATTGGGGATCGGGTTTACCGAAGATGTCGCTGTGGTGATTGATCGAGAAGATCCTTCGCGCGCTGCTGTCTTGCGCGCATGCCGGGCTCAGGATTCGAAGGACACGTTGAAACCATCATCCCGCGACTGCGCCTTTCCTATGAAGTGCAAACTTTTATCTGCGGGATCCCCCTGATTGCAAACGATCAGCAGTATGATACTCAATGCCGACTTGTGTGGATCGAAGCGGTAGTGAATGTGTTATCTCGTGGCTAAAGCAATACAGATATACGATTGTCGATTAACGAGTTTCGATTTTCGATGTAAGTGCATCGGGCGTTGGTGATTGAGGATCGGGTTTACCGAAGATGTCGCTGTGATGATTGATCGAGAAGATCCTTCGCGCGCTGCTGGCTTGCGCGCATTCCGGGCTCAGGATTCACACGGATCAAATGAAACCGTCATCCCGCGACTGCGCGTTTCCTATGAAGTGCAAACTTTTATCTGCGGATCCCCCTGATTGCAAGCGATCAGTAGTATGATACTCAATGCCGACTTCTGTGGATCGAAGCGGTAGTGAATTTGTTATCTCATGGCGAAACCAATACTGATATACGATTGTCGATTAACGAGTTTCGATTTTAGAAGTAAAACCTTTGCACCAGGGATTAAGGAAGACATTAAAACAAAAGAACCTCTGATCTTGCCGATCAGAGGTTCTACACATCACCTCGATTCATTGTTGTTCTGATTTAGTTTAACATTGTTTACAGATCAGGACAAACTCCGAACTGGTGAACCCAAACGCTGCGCGGAAGTATTCCTTTACAGCAAGGAGTCGAGGATACACGCCATCATTGCCGGCAAAAAGCTGTTTTCTTTCCGCCACTACATTGTCCAGGTTGATCTTCGCCTGGTTTGCAGCCAACGTCGCGTCCTTTGCAACCGCAAGCTTCTCATGAAGATTCTCGATCTTCAACTCAGCCTCATTAGGGTTGTACGCGTTGATGGACGCCACAAGATCAACGAACTGACTGAAGTTTGCGATCTGCGCGAGCATGTGTTTGCGAACAGGACCACGCTTAACGGATGTGACGTCGGTTGCTCCAGGCAATTGCTTGCCTTTGGCTGGACCGTTGCTCGTCAATTTGTCCTTCAATGCTTTCGCGTCTTCAAGCAATTCAGGTGGAATGCCGGCCGAGGCGAGCATGCGAACAACTCTGGTGGCAATCCTTGGAAGATCCGAAAGATGTTTCCTTCGTTCGTTCTGCGCCAGTGTGTAAGCAGTACGTGCTTGTTTAACCGCCTCCATTGATTGATTGGCGCGCTCAGACAGTTCGCTCAGGGCGGTGATAGAAAGCGAAGCTGTGGCAGGTTGATACCGTGCGCCGAGTGTGTTGCAGGATGCTAAGACCTTGTCGAAGGATCCCGCGGTTTTTACTATACTTAACATTTTATTTCCCCCGTTTGTTTGTTTTGATGGGGGCTCCACCCGGTTCAACGCAAAGGCTATGCCAGAATTTCTTTAAAGAAAAAATATTTAAGAATTTTGATTTAGGATTTAAGATTTGACTTGGATCTTTTACCGAACATGCAGGGGTAATGTGGAAAAAACGAAAAGATCCTTTGCGCGTTTTCTATGAAGTGTAAACTTTATCTGCGGGATCCCCCTGATTGCAGGCGATCAGTAGTATGATACACGATGCCGAATTGTGTGGATCGAAGCGGTAGTGAATTTGTTATCTCGTGGCTAAAGCAATACAGATATACGATTGTCGATTAACGATTTTCGATTGTCGATGTAAATGCAGATCGACGATTTAGTGACCTACTCTTACCGAATACGCAGGGTAATGTGGAAAAAGGAAAAGATCCTTCGCGCGCTGCTGTCGTGCGCGCATGCCCGGCTCAGGATTCCCAACCGATCAAAATTAGCAGCATGATGACGAAGGGTATTGCCACAAAGACACCAAGACACGAAGAAATTTCAAACTGCCGAGCAATACTTTGTGATTTCGTGACTTCGTGGCAAAAAAGGGCTGCTATAGCTTGTCGATTAACGAGTTTCGATTGTCGATGTAAATGCATCGGGCGTTGGTGATTGAGGATCGGGTTTACCGAAGATGTCGCTGTGATGATTGATCGAGAAGATCCTTCGCGCGCTGCTGTCTTGCGCGCATTCCGGGATCAGGATTCGAAGGACACGTTGAAACCATCATCCCGCGACTGCGCCTTTCCTATGAAGTGCAAACTTTTATCTGCGGGATCCCCCTGATTGCAAACGATCAGCAGTATGATACACGATGCCGACTTGTGTGGATCGAAGCGGTAGTGAATGTGTTATCTCGTGGCTAAAGCAATCCTGATCTACGATTGTCGATTAACGAGTTTCGATTGTCGATGTAAGTGCATCGCGCGTTGGTGATTGAGGATCGGGTTTACCGAAGATGTCGCTGTGATGATTGATCGAGAAGATCCTTCGCGCGCTGCTGGCTTGCGCGCATTCCGGGCTCAGGATTCGCACGAATCAACGCGCGGCGTTTCATTGGTGATTCAAAATTGATCTAATTGATCTTTAGAAACTCATCGCTGTCGGATGTTTCGGCAGAGGAGCGATCAATTACCGCGAAAGAACGCCTTATCATCCGCGAAGAACAGGCAATATCGCACGCGAGCGACCAAATGGAGCAGTGGAATGACTACTAAGTAACGAGGAGGTGCCAAAAGTCGCAGGCGAACAGCCATTGTGTGGACTGGAGGCAAGAACATCGGCAGACGAACGATCAAAATGTTCAGAGGAACGATCAAAATGTTCAGGAGAACGG
>DASPJN010000063.1:0-3251 GCA_035628595.1 Chryseosolibacter sp. | reverse complement strand
CACCAATGCCTAACAGCTGCTTCAATCCTTCTGTGGCCTCTTTACTGATAAGTTCGAATTGTTTGCTGCGATGGGAAATAGAAGGAATCCCTTCCTTAAAAGCGTATCTGACGTGATCAGCAACAGTAAAGTATAGTTGTGATGGTCCTGGTGTGAAATTTGTGTGCAACATATTGCCGATTGCAAAACTAAAATAACTGCTTACAGAAAAAATACATTTTTAACAAGATTGAACTAAAGTGTGTTTTGGATATGTTCGCATCAGGAACACCCATTCGGATCTGGGACACGTTTGCTGAACCTAACATTAAAAACAATTCCGAGTGAAGCTTTCTTTCAAAACCAGGCCTCATCCCGCTTGTCGGGACCTCGCCCAAAAAGCAGGTTAACAGAAGAAGGTTGCGAAGGCTGGCAGCTCAAAACTTGTCGTTTAGAGGGTTCAGAAACCACCTCTCCAGGTCCAGTGGGTTTTTCTTTTTTATGGGTTTAATTCCTTCCCGCAAAACTTACAAAATTTAGCATCCACATCGTGTCCTTCTCGCAAGCAGTACTGGCAAGTTTGTGTGGATATTGGTTTGTCTTTCTTAAGTTGTACCATCTCTGCCGAAACAATTCCGGTTGGCACTGCAATTATTCCATACCCTGCAATCATTAATATTGACGCGAGCGTTTGCCCTAACGGTGTTTGAGGTGCAATATCTCCATAGCCAACGGTGGTCATGGTAACAATTGCCCAATAAATACTCTTTGGAATACTTGTGAATCCGTGTTCCGGACCTTCAACGAGGAACATCAGCGCACCTACAATGAAAACGGAAGTAAGCACAACAACAAGAAAAACAGTGATTTTATGCTGGCTTGCTTTTAGCGCCCGAGCAAGATTTTGGCCTTCACCTACGTAACGAGAAAGTTTCAAAACCCTGAATATTCTCAGCAGTCGGATGCTGCGGATAATCATGAGCGAGTGTGCTCCGGCGAAAAAAATGGCGAGATATGAGGGTAAAATCGAAAGCAAATCAATGATACCGAAAAAGCTTGTTGCGTACCGGATGCGGTTAGGTACCGTCCACAAGCGCAGCATGTACTCAATTGTGAAAGTAATTGTGAACACCCATTCGATTACTCTCAGGAATATTCCGAACGAATCTCTCACATCGCTGATACTCTCAAGCACCACTACAGCTACACTGAGAATAATAACGATTAAAAGGGCGATGTCGAAGTTTCGCCCGGCTTTTGTGTCTGCCTCAAAAATGATTTCGTACAACCGGAGCCTTTTGCCGGAAAGCTTCTCCTTAGTTTCCATCGTGTGAAGATAGCTTTCGCATTGACGTGTCCAAAACTGAAATTTTGTAAGGCTGTTTCAATAGAGAATCCTGAACTTGATCGTATGATCGATCTGTTTCAGGTCTTTTACCACGTCCTTGTTGTATTCCTTGTTTATATCGGTAATCACATAACCGATAGACTCATTAGTCTTGAGATATTGCCCGACGATGTTGATGCCATTGTCGGCGAGCACCTGGTTTATTTTTGCCAGAATTCCGGGGACGTTATCGTGAATATGGATCAGGCGATGGGCGTTCTCGAGTGTTGGTAACGTAAGGTTCGGAAAGTTCACGCTGTTAGAAGTGCTTCCAGTGTTGATGTAATCCATGATCTTTTCCGGTACGAACGTTCCGATATTCTCTTGCGCTTCAAGTGTGCTTCCACCAATATGCGGTGTGAGTATCGTATTCGGGAGTCCACGCAGTTCGGACGTGAATTCTTCATCGTTGCTCACAGGTTCATAAGGAAAAACATCGACAGCGCATCCTGCGACATGACCGCTTTCGATCTGTTCCTTCAAGGCTTGAATATCAACAACGTGTCCGCGTGAGAGGTTAATGAAGATCACGCCTTTCTTCATTAGCTGGAATTCTTTTTTGCTGATGAGACTTGTGTTTGTTTGCCGCCCGTCGACATGAAGCGAAACAACGTCCGCTTGTTCAAGTACTTCCTTCATTGATTTACACTTGACCGCATTCCCGAGGGAAAGCCTTTCCTCGGCATCGTAATACAATACCTTCATGCCCATCGCTTCGGCCAGCACAGATAATTGCGTTCCGATATTTCCATATCCGATCAGTCCAAGCTTTTTACCACGAATCTCAAAACTGCCTTTCGCAGATTTATCCCAGATACCAGCGTGCATCTTATTCGATTTATCTACGATGTTTCGCATCAGCATAATCATCTGTGCGAGTGCGAGTTCAACGACTGAGCGCGTGTTACTAAACGGAGCATTGAATACGGCAACGCCTTTCTTCGTCGCTGCTTTCAGATCAATTTGATTTGTACCGATACAGAACGCGCCAATTACCATCAGACGATTTGCCTGCTCAAGTACCTTGGCTGTTACTTGCGTTTTTGACCTGATACCAAGCACCGAGACATTTTTTATTTTTTCGCAGAGTTCGTCTTCAGTCATCGCCGCGTGATAGACTTCGACATTAAAACCTTCCGCTTTTAATAACTCAAACGCTACCGGGTGAACATTTTCCAGCAGTAGCACATTGATGCGGTTCTTTGGATATGAGATGACAGTATTCAATTTGTTAAGATAAAGGAATTCGTCGAAACTGGGAGTAATATGATCGGCCTTGTCGATGATACTTTCGCGTTCAACATTTTCCGTGAACGCATAAAACTTGTTTGCAAGTCCTGCGTGTTTGATTTCATAATCAGTATAACCGTCTCCAATTACATAAACGTCTCCGGGGAGGTTGAGTCGTTTCAATTGCTCAACTTTTCCGTTGTTGGCGGAAAGGGGGTTGTCAGTATCAAACCCAATTACTTTACCAGCTTCATCAAACCGAAATTCGTTAGCCAGAATGTTTTCTGGTTTGATCCCGAATTCCGTTACAATTGGCTGAATGAATTCTTTGAAGCCATTCGAAATGATAAAAATGTTATCGGCATATTTTGAGAAAAAATTCTTATTTCGTTTAAACGATTCGGAAACCATGCCATGCAACGCTTTGACCAGGAGTGGTAGATGATGTTGTGACGGCGCCAGCAGATGCAACCGCTGCTCAAGCGACTCTCTGAATGAAATATCGCCAGTCATACCCTGATTTGTTATCTCGTGAACCTGTTTCTTGCGCTTTTCTTTTTCCGGGTGATCCTTTAGTGAGATGTCGGCGAGTACGTCAAATGCTTCAACTTTTGTAAATGTGCTATCGAAATCGATTACGAAATACTTATTCAGT
>DASPJN010000062.1:0-20273 GCA_035628595.1 Chryseosolibacter sp. | reverse complement strand
TACTCCAGTGTACAGCAGGCCGACAAAACGCGCCATGTTATCGTTGATGTTGAATAGTCGGAAAGTAAAATCTTTGATGATGAGACGACCTCGCACGAATGGTTCGCTGGTTTTCAACTGCTTCAGTGAGTTAACAACCTTCTTGATTTTGTGCCTGGTGTTCGATGATATGTGCCAGCCGTCGCACTCACTGCAGCGATACGCTCTAACTGGCTTACGCTTACTCGCATGAGCACGCTTGTCTTTCTTGATTCCTTGAATGGAATTTATCGCTGCTTCGCGTGAGGAATACGAGATTTTTTCACAGGCCATTCAAGCGGAGTTCTACTTGTTTTCTACTTGGTGACCAATAAAAAAAGGTCACCTGATTTGCATCAGATGACCTTTAACTTGTTGACTCTTAGCCTGGTACCTAAGGCCGGAATCGAACCGGCACGCCCGAAGGCACACGATTTTGAGTCGTGCGCGTCTACCAGTTCCGCCACTCAGGCTTGTCTTCACCAGCGCCTCCACCACTAGTCATAAGGGGTCGCGGCAAAAGCTCTGGCGAAGGAGGGTGCAAATATGCGCAAACTTTAAATTCAAAACAACAGAATTTCAGAGACGAACCTGTCATGGAACAAGGGAAATCTTCCTTCGGCTGAACTATCTCCTCCGTGTTCTGCGTTTCTAATCCGACTTATCAAAACTACCTGTGGGAATGAATAGTGTTGCCTGGAAATTTCTGTTGATCACGTCGCTTTTTTTTACCGCCTGCGACGAGGAAAAGGAGACCGTAAATGAAATTAAAATTGAAGACGAAAGCTGCCTCACCGCAACCGGCACGTCCAAAGCCGGCACCATCATCCCCGGAGAATACATCGTTACGGTAGATGAATCAGAAACACCCGGACACGCGCGCTCGGCCGCTGTTTCGGTGCTCTCCAGACATAAAATCGAAGACCGCGTGCTGGAAAAAATTGAAGGAATGCGCAGGCATTATCGTATGAAACTCACCGACGAGCAAGCGACAACTTTGAAGAACGACATTGCGGTTAAAAACGTAGAGCCCGACAGGATCATTTCGATCTGCGGATGCTTTTCAGTGCAAGAGCCGCGCTCAGTTACATGGAATATTGACAAGGTCGGTTATGGCGATGGCGCCGGTAAAACAGCCTGGATCATCGACACGGGTATCGACAGCAGTCACCCGGATCTTCTGGTCGATAAGGGAAGAAGTAAGTCCTTTATGGATACCGGAACGTTTGATGACGACAACGGCCATGGGACACACATCGGTGGTGTGATTGGCGCACTAAACAACGACATTGGAACATTGGGCGTGGCATCAGGTGCAACGCTGGTTGCATTAAAAGTGCTCGACAAGAACGGCGACGGAAAGCTTTCGGGGTTACTGAATGCATTGTCTCATGTTCGCCAGTACGGAAAGGCCGGCGATGTTGTGAATATCAGCATTGGCTTCGATGAATTTTCATCTACACTGGAAAACGAAATTACTTCGATCGCAAGCAGGGGCATCTACTTTTCGCTTGCGGCCGGCAATGAATCATCCGAAGCGAATGCCTACTCTCCTGCCCGTATCGCAGGAAATAATATCTATACAGTGTCCGCGATCGACAGCCTCGACCGCTTTGCTTCCTTCTCGAACTATGGCAATGACGTTGTTGATTTTGCTGCGCCTGGTGTGAAAATTCTTTCCAGCTATAAAGAAGGAAAGTATGCGATACTCAGCGGTACTTCAATGGCAGCGCCGCATGTGGCCGGTTTACTGCTGATCAACAACGGTAAGATCAACTCAAACGGCTATGCCGTCAGTGATCCGGATGGATCGGGAGATCCAATAGCCCACAAGTGATCAGGAACTTGTTTCGGGTAATTCGTTTGTCAAAAGAAGCTGACCATTTTTCAAGGCCGGATCGCGTACAATCTTGATCCCGTTGTATTCGGTGATCATCACTTTGTCGTTGTACCCATTTTTGTTGCGTATGGCTGTCGTCAGCAAGTCAGCTTCCTCTTCGGTCATCAGGATAAAAAGAGGTTTCTGCCCTGGATGCGCTTTCAGATACTCGTTAATTCGCTGGTCTACTTGTGATACGATTTGTTCCGTCATAAGATCTTCATTGGTGCGTTAACGCATCACAAAATCATTCCTGAATCCCCTTAATCTGGTTAGTCTAGACAAGCACAGGAGCACGAAATGCGACCGGACGCTTAATCACCCGCTGATCGTGAATAACCAACGGCTTGATCACCACCGGGATGCGGTTCTCATAAAGTAAATGCTTTACAGTTTCCTCCCATTCGCCTGCGTTAAACCGGTAATGGATTCGTCCCGGCTCATATTCATTTCCCACGATCGGGCCGTGATCGACAGAAAATGTGTTAAGTGTTTCGTGGAGATTACTCCGGTCGTGGAGCAAATACGTTTCCCACAACTTGATTTCAATGACCTCATGCGCATCAGACATGATCCCAACAGGTGTTCCGGCGATAAACTGCATAAATGAAAGTGTTAAGGTGATAGAGCAAACTGCTGGTAAAAAAGCGTGCCGCCGGTTATTTACGCAGCATGGCGATGAACATATTCATCCTGCCGGGATTATCAAACTATCGGTATACAAACTCTTTCGATGACTCTTCTAAGTCGTCGCGCTGGCACTAGATTTTATTGCTGGTCATACAACTAAATTCTATTCAAATTTTTAGATAAAACGATTATGAAATCCAGTGTTGTATGCTTAGCTGTGTTGGTCCTCCTTTCATTTGGATGCAAGGATAAGGACAAGGTGATTGAAGTTGTACCAGAGAGGCCGGAGGATATTTTTAGCATAGCGCTATGTCCGACACTCAATTCAAGTGTGATGAAACTTTTTACGGAGTCTCATAATAACCAGGAAAAATATCCGGAGCTGTTTTCAACAACGGTGCAGGAGCAAATTGTGGTGTCAAAAGAAACAGATGTGTACGTCTCTTTTGTGATCGAAGGAGCTTCAGTGCCGAGCACGTTAGGTTTTTATACTTATACAGGAACGGCGCCAGGATCGTCTGACGATATTGAAAAGAAAATCGCTTTGCCGCACGTGTCCAACGGTATTCTTGCCCCCGGCGATAGTCGGTTCATAGGTCGCTACCCTGCCGGAACTGTCATTGGCTTTTTTATGATCTATGGCGGTTTTAACAATAACACCGTTAACTACAGCAAGCCGACTTATTATACAAACTATGCGTGGAACAATGGGTCAAAACGCCAGCACGTATTATTCCGCGAAGGAAGCTGCAATAACATCGTTATGGCATTTGAAGATAAAGATCTATCAGGTGGTGACGCTGACGCGGATTTCAATGACATTGTGTTCCTGATTTCGGATAATGATCAAAATCAACCGGTCACTTCTTTTGAGCAAACAGGACTTGTAGAACTGGGAGGCGAATAGTTATTCAGCCCTGGTCTTACACGACATAGAGCCACCTGATAAATTCAGGTGGCTTTGTCATTATTAGCAAGTTCACCTTGAAATTTAAGGAAATTGCTTTAAGGAAGATCTTCGGTTACTTCCTCGTGGGAATATAATTCCACATCAACCAGAAGTTCAACTTTTAGTAATGTCACTCGTTAAGGGTAAAAAAGTTCGATGTGCGTTGTTGTTTCGCGAAAGCGATGCACGCCGGATCAAATATCAGCCAGAAATGTATTTACCGGAAATTGGTCATGTTAAAACCGCACTGGTCAAATGAACCTATTTTTTTGATTCTTTATAAAGTTGACAAAAGAAGTCGTCAACAGAAAGTTTATGAATGGCGAGAATTCTATATAAGCTTTTGATTGTGACATTGGCCTTGCCTTTTTCGATACGCCAGTATTGTACTCTTGGTAAATCGTAGTCGTAAGCAAAATCTTCATGGCTGCTGTAGCCCTTTTGTTTTCTTAGTTCTGTTAACCTTGAACCTATCCTTTCAAGCGTTTCCTTTAAAACATCTTCTTTCACAACATTCAAATTGTTTATAAATCCTTTCATTGCTTACACCATATAATAATACATCTTATACGATAACAGTATTTGGTGGATATATTGTGAATATTAAAAAACTAATGCCGGTATCATGCATTGGAACGCGGTAGAACACTTCAGGATATTAACTGTCGCCCAGTGGTCGCATATTTCCGCAGACGAAGTGGATATGGAGTTGTAACCCCGGTATAGTTTTGTTTGCAATTGATGGAAAAAGCATCACGATGGCTGCACAAGAACTCATTAACGCATTTATGAAGCTGACCTCAAAGGCCGGGGCCCGCGATCTGGTTCGCGAACTAATTCAGGCCGTCGATGAAAATGGTGATCCAAAAGACTGGACGAATGAAGAAATGACGCAGGCAGTTGACTTTATCAATATGCAGGTTGAACGCTTTGGTAAAAACGAGGCGATTCAAATCATCCACGTCCTTATGAAAAAATACAACGTATCACCAGACGATCTTTCAATAACAACAGACACCGATGATGCCACGCCCGGTGTCCAGGGACTTCTTTAACTGTCGTTGCAACGCGTACTTGTTCTATGGCATACTCTTTTAAAATCTTTATTCATGACGATAGCGGAGGAGAAAAAAGTAGAAGCAACTGCCTTCTACAAAGAAGCGCTCGAATTATTGCAGGAAAGCGGAGCAGACTTTATGTTAGGCGGAGCTTTCGCCACTTTCCATTACACAGGCGTATTTCGCGAAACAAAAGATCTTGATATTTTTTGTAAGTCGTCCGAATACCCTAAAATACTTAAACACTTTGCAAGTAAAGGATACAAGACCGAGCTCACCGACGTGAGATGGCTTGCCAAGGTATTCAAAGGTGAATTCTTCATGGACGTGATATTTGATTCAGTAAATCATATCTGTACAGTAGATGACTCATGGTATGATCACGCCACCGAAGGAGATTTCGAGGGAATCAAAGTAAAAATGATTCCCGCTGAAGAACTTATCTGGTGCAAAACCTATGTTCAGAATCGCGAACGATTCGATGGTGCCGATGTAAATCACATGTTCCTGAAGTACGGAAAAAATCTGAACTGGGAGCGACTTATGATGCGTCTCGATCACCATTGGCACTTACTCCTTGCGAAAATTCTTGTATTTCAATTCGTGTACCCCGCGGATTATCGCGATATCATCCCCCAGTGGCTATGGGATGAGTTGATGAAGCGCGCACACGAGCAATACGAGCTTCCCCCTGCGCAGGAGAAAGTTTGTCGTGGTCCGATCATTGACAACACACAATATAGCATTGATATCCGTGACTGGAATTATAAATCTGTGACCATTAAAAGTGTTTGAAGATGGCAGATGAAACTAAAAAATTCAGGATTGCTGCTGTCGGCGATATCCATGTACGCGAAACCGACCGCGGTAAGTTAACAGACTATTTCAAGGAGATTTCGCGACAGGCTGATGTACTGGTGCTCAGCGGCGATCTCACCGATACAGGTGATGAAGGAGAAGCCCAGATTTTATCTGACGAGCTTCGCGCCTGCAGCATTCCGGTTGTTGCCGTACTGGGCAATCACGATTTTGAAAAAGGTCGTCATAAGCTGATCAGACAGATCATGCAAAAAGAAAACGTACACATCCTGGACGGTGAAGCGGTTGTTATAGGTGATGTCGGGTTTGCGGGCGTCAAAGGATTTGGTGGCGGGTTTGACAACCACATGTTATCGATGTTTGGCGAAGGTGCGATGAAGGCGTTTGTACAGGAAGCTGTCGACGAAGCCTTGCGCCTGGACCGGGCTCTTGCACGTCTTGACGCTGAACATCATTGCGAAAAAAAGATCGCGGTCATGCACTATTCGCCTATTAAAGAAACGGTGATTGGTGAACCGGAAGCGATTTATCCCTTCCTGGGATCCTCCCGTTTGGCGGAACCGTTGAACCGACGGGAGGTGCTGGCGGCATTCCATGGTCACGCACATGTTGGTCAACTGGAGGGCCGGACTTCGAATGGTGTACGCGTATTTAACGTTTCCAAACCCATACTTGTCAAATCGGGATATAAGGTTCCATTCTTTGTTTTTGAGGTCTGATTTATTCTCCCGCGTGTTCGTTGCCAGGTAACCAGACGGAGCGAAGCGGCAATTTTAACCTTAATTGACTGTTTTCTTACAAGGTCGCTGAAAACCGATAACTCTTTTACATCTTTCGCCGCTGAAAGTCCAAACTGCCAATACATTGGCATTACGGCGACTATCAGGAACCATATCCAAATGTCTGAACAAAAAATTGGTAATCTCTGGATTATTGACGACGATCCGATGGCGTCGTTCTATATTAAACGGTTAGCCGAGTTAGGCGATCTCGCCTATATAATTACCATCTATGACAAAGCTCAATGGGCGATCGACTACCTGCTCGAACACAAACAGGCACTTGAACATTTACCCGATGTTATCCTCCTGGACATCTATATGCCCGAGCTTGACGGATGGGGATTTCTGGAAGCATTCGGGAAGATCAAAAACCAGCTTTCCAAAGAAATTGATATCTACATTTTAAGTTCATCCGGCCACGCCAAAGACATGGCGCGCGCAAAAAATATCCCCGACGTTAAGGAGTATCTTCAGAAGCCGGTAACAAAAGAACAACTCAGGTCGTTGGTGAAACTTTAATCTATTACTGTACACGCGACGCTTTCTTTTTCGGTTTTTGTACGGATGAGCGATTGGAACCCACGAGCTTCTGCACCTGTCGCGCATTATCAATTGCACTTACGTTGATGTCATTATTGAAATAAATGTATACTTCTTCAACGCTGCGTTTGGTGCTGATTTCATTGACAACTTTTTTTAGTTCAGAAAGCTTGTACGCGCTTCGATACAAATCGGGTACGCCGTGAAAACGATAATACATCACAGGATTTGTTTTCGTAACATCATCCGGAAGGCCGGGATAGCTGATGCCACAAAAGGTTACATTTCGAAGTTTGAGTTCGTCAAGCACACGAGGGTTCCACCAGGACTGATCACGGAATTCGATGACATTCGAAAAGTGGTCATCGAGTGACAACAAGATCCGTTCAAGATTTTCTTCTGAGTACACAAGATTTGGCGGGAGCTGGAAGAGTACTGTTCCAAGTTTCCCGCCAAGACCCTTCTCAATGGTATTGTAAAAATTGAGAATATCATTTTTTGTATTCAGAAATTTTCTGAAATGTGTGATCAAACGCGGCGCTTTGACTGTAAACCGAAAGTCAGCTGGACTGCGTTCGTACCAGGCGCGGAACGTTTCAGGTTTCGGCATCCGGTAAAATGTGACGTTAAGCTCAACGGTATTGAAATGTTCGCAATAGTATTCAAACCATCTCCGGGCCGGCACGTCGTCCGGGTAAAATTCACCTTTCCAATGCCGGTATGAAAATCCCGAACAGCCGATCAACCATCGTTTCATATCTTTAGCTTTGGGTACCAAAGAAAAACCGCATGCCTCTGAATACTGACAACGCATAACATGGATAAGAAACATATCCTGATCATTATAGGAAGTGCGAGCCGAAACTCGGCGAATGAAAAGCTCATGCAGCTTTTTGCATCGCTGACGAAGGATGAAATGACGGTGACAATGATAAACGATTTAAAAGTTCTGCCTCACTTCAATCCGGAGTTATCGGGCGACAGTCCCCCTCCTGTAATTGCCAACATCAGGAATCAAATCGGCGAGGCTGACGGAATCATTATTTGTACGCCAGAATATGTTTTCAGCATTCCAAGCGGATTAAAGAATCTGATCGAATGGTGCGTATCAACTACGGTTTTTATGAACAAACCTACCGGACTGATCACAGCGTCGGCAAACGGACAGAAGGCGCACGAAGAGCTTCAACTGATCATGCGTACGGTAATGTGCGATTTTAATGAACAGACTACACTGCTGATCCAGGGAATTAAAGGTAAGATCAACGACCAGCTTCAAATCACCGACAAAACAACGGAGACAGAATTTGAAAATTTTATCAACGGCTTCAAACAACTGTTGCAGTTGAGGTAGCGGCACAGGCACGCTTCTTTTCGCATAGTAAGTCCATTAAAATTCAAGTGATATGGACAAGCAGAGGGATAAAGTAAAAGAGCCGTTTGATCCGGAAAAGACGCCACGGCCAGCACAATTTCCAGACCCCAACATGAGAAGTGAGAAGGATCAGAGCAACAAAAAACCTGCTGAGCCTCAACCGAAAAATGAGAAGTCAAAGTTACTGAACGAGGACGCCGACATTAATGACGAAACAACAATATAGATTTCGCGTCCTGTCTGGACGGGGCTTCCATTGCCGTGAAAGACGTTAACGTGTCAATAAGCATTGGCATGACGACAAGGATTCCTATCTTGCCCTGAATGTTTGAATGGATTCACACGCAGGTCAAGCGCCCGATCTTTTTTCTTCGTCAGCATCTTTCTGATCGCCACTTCTTTATTGTATCGAGTATACTCGTGGGCGCAGCTTCGGGTCTGGCAGCGATTGTTCTCAAATATTTTGTGCACAACATTGAATTGCTCGTCAGGTATTCATCGAGAAACTACGAGGCATTCCTCCCGTTCGCGCTGTTCCCGTTGATTGGCATTTTTTTAACTGTGCTTTATATACGGTTCATTCTTAAGAAAGATTTGAAAAAAGGCAGCGCAGAAATTGTGTACGCCATTCTTAAAAAGTCGAGTACGATAAACCCGCGAAATATATACGCGCATCTGGTAAGCAGCGGACTGACCGTTGGCTTTGGCGGATCGATGGGACTTGAATCACCGATGGTTAGTACCGGTTCCGCTATTGGCGCAAACTATGGTGTAACCTACCAATTGTCATACAAAGATCGTACAGTCCTTCTCGGATGCGGAGCCGCAGCAGGCATCGCAGCTGCATTTAACGCACCCATTGCAGGTGTGTTGTTTGCGATTGAAGTGCTTCTGGCAGATGTAACCGCGTCGGCATTTATCCCACTCATCGTCGCGGCCGCGTCAGGCGCGCTTGTTTCCAAAATTATTATGAAGGAAGGTATCATTCTGAACTTTACCCTTCAGCAACCATTCGATTATCATAATACATTCTTCTATATCATCCTTGGCGTTGCGTGCGGTCTCGTGGCGCTCGCCTACGCGAGAATTTTTTCTTCCATCGAAGAAAGATTTTCATCCATCAAAAACGTGTGGTGGCGGGTGCTGATCGGCGGAATTGTGCTGTTTGCTTTGGTGATGCTCTGGCCTCCCCTGTACGGAGAAGGATACGAATCGATCAAAGCGTTATCACAACTCCAGGAAGGTGATCTTCTTTCCCGGTCGCCATTGAATTCATTCATGACGACGGAAATGCTTATACTTATTTTTATCGGGTCATTGGTTTTTTTGAAAATGATAGCCGCAGCCGTAACGATGGGAAGTGGTGGTAGCGGAGGAAGTTTCGCTCCCTCACTCTTCGTGGGAGCATGCCTTGGATACTTCTTCGCCAGGCTTGTCAATATATCTAAACTTGCATCCATCCCGGAAAGCAATTTTACACTCGTTGCGATGGCGGGCATATTAAGTGGTGTTTTTTATGCGCCGCTTACCGCGATATTCCTCATTGCAGAACTAACAGGTGGCTATGAACTCATGATTCCCCTCATGATGGTTGCAGCGCTTAGTCTGCTTGTAGCACATTTCTTTCAACCACTGTCAATGGAAGGAAAGCGCCTGGCGAATAAGCTTCAAGGCTCCATAGAAAATCGTGATAAGATATTGCTCAGCAGACTGGATTTACAAACCTTGATAGAAACGAATTTCTCGATCGTCAGGCCGGATGATAACCTCGCGGGGCTGGTGAACGTAATCGCAAAATCCTATCGTAATATTTTTCCGGTGGTGGATCTGGAAGGAAAACTTGTTGGGCTCGTTTACCTTGATAAAATCAGAAACATTATTTTCGATCCAAACCAATATCAAAAAACCAAAGTCCTGGACTTAATGACGAACGAAATCACCGTGGTTGAAGCGCATGAAAACCTGCACCAGGCGCTGCTTAAATTCGAACAGGCGAATCACTGGAATTTACCGGTAGTGAACAACGGAAAGTATATGGGATTTTTGTCTAAGTCGACAATACTTACAAAATACCGCAACGAGCTAATCGCGACTGTTTGATCTACACCAGTTCAACGGTGCTAAACCAGTATTTTACAAAACACGCGATCTTTTCGTTCGTGTCGCCAGCGCTGTCAGGCTTTTGAATGACTGAACTTGCACCTTCGGCATAACATTCACGTACAATAGAATCATCAACCGTTCCGCTTAACACGACGGTTGGAATGTAACCAAACGTTATATCTCGTTTCAGTTTTCGGAGGGTGTCGATCGCATTGTCCGGCACTGCGTAGTAGTTTAAGAGGATCAACGACGGAAGTTTGCTCCGATTTTTTTCACATGACCTGAGGTATGCAAAAAAGTCGACGCTACTGGAAACAAATTCCAATTTTATCGGGTAATGATGCTCATCGAATACTGCCTGGGCAATGTAGCGGTCATCATCGTCGTGTTCCAGCATCAATATGGTCTTCATCCGGATTCAGTTTTTGTAAACTTAAAAAGAATTCCGGATACTGTTACCTGCCCTGATGGAGTTCCTTAACTGATAAATTGATGTTCGTCATCCCGGCGGCCGACGCTGCAATAAGAAAAGATGTTACATCGACAGGCTTCATCAGATACGCGTCGGCCCTTAACTGAAAGGATTCAAGATACGCCCGTCCTTGCGGCGACGATATGAATGCAATCACAGGGATATGCGTTCGTTCCAGATGTGCTTTGATTCTCCTCAAGACTTCAACGCCATCAACCTTAGGCATCTTCAGATCGAGCAGGATCAGGTCCGGCAACATTGCATGATCATCCAGCAGATAGGTGATTGCCTCGTTACCATCATTAATATGCGTGACATGCAGATCTTTCAGTTTAGCCAATGTATACATGGTCATCTCCGCATCGTCTTCATCATCTTCAATCAGAAGAACCTCAAAATTCTCTTTCTTCATTTGCTAACAGGGCGTCAGGTACAAGTCTTCACTATCAAACTCCGGTGTACAATCTTACCGGATTGCAATGACATGACAAGCAGCATTCAGAAACGAGGAGGCATGGTTTTGTCGGATTTGGTCCAAAGGCATTGTTATGGACGAGAAAAAAAATAAGAAGCAGCAGGAAAAAACGCCAATAATAGACGGTGACACAAGACCCGATCAATATCCGGTTGACAAAGATCTGAACAAAGCGCGGGAGAATAAGCAAAAGGATTTTACAGCCAATCGAAAAGCAGACGTGAACAGCCTGGAAGACTTCAAAGATAAGAAGTAACGGCTGGTACGATTTTTTATGGATTTTTTGTAAGGCCGGTTCCACGGTGAATACTGTTGTTATGCTGAGCTTTTTTCCAGATTTAGCTTAAGAAAAAGGCGTCGTTATCATCCTGAATTCATTATGGGAAAATGGGATAATCTGTAGTTTTTTGAGGAGCAGTCTCCTCAACGCCTATACCGCAGATTTCTTCGATACAGCATTGAAGTCGTCAAAGCTGTCGGTTTTGTTATGTCCGGATGGCATTCATGGATGTTGCAAGTCGACATCTTCAATTAAGACAAGCGAAAAAAGAAAGCAGCGGTTTGATTTTCGGCGCGAATAGACCCGCATGGTCGCCATCACCTTCTATAAGAAAACAGGTTAAAACTGTTATTCGAGCAGAATCCGGATACTTGAGAATTTTCTACACTATAAATAAAATTACCGTTTTAAAAGTTTGAGCAGTGGCGACAAATAATACATTTCCGGTTAGCGCCGAGCATTACATTATCGGCATCGGAGCCTCAGCAGGCGGACTAGAACCAATCAACGAGTTATTCGACAACATGCCTGACGACACAGGTTTTTCTTTCGTCGTCGTTCAGCACCTGTCACCTGACCACAAGAGCCTTATGGCGGAATTGCTGGCAAGACATACAAGCATGAAAGTGATGGAGGCAGAGCATGGAATGCAGGTTACACCGAACTGTATTTACCTGATTCCAAGCAAAAAAATAATGACGCTCTCCAACGGTTCGCTCATGCTTCATGATAAGGAACGAACCCTTGTTCCTAACAATGCGATCGATATGTTTTTCGATTCACTTGCGCATGCAAAGGGTAACAATGCCGTTGGCATTATCCTGTCGGGTACTGGAACGGATGGCACAAAAGGGATCGAGTCCATTAAGAACAGCGGCGGTCTCGTGATCGTTCAGGATCCTATCAGCGCTGACTTTGATGGCATGCCTTCAAGTGCGATTGCCACAGGGCTGGTTGATCTTATTCTTCCACCGGCGCTGATGCCCGAGGAACTGACCGAATGTTTGCGGGAATCGCCGCCGACGAGAAGCCTGCATGCATTTGATAAAGCTGATGAAAAGGTCATCGACGAGATCCTTACCCTTGTAAAAAATACAACATCGCACGATTTCAATGATTACAAAAAACCTACAATAACGCGGCGTCTTGCAAAGAACATGGCCGAGAAGGGTTTCAAATCCGTGACAGATTATTACAACCACTTAGTCGATCATCCGGAGGATATAGTCAACCTTGGAAAGGAATTTTTGATTAACGTCACAAAATTCTTCAGAGACCCTGAAGCATTTGAAGAAGTAAGAAGCAAGATCATTCCCTCGATATTCTCAGCCAAAAAACCGCACGACGTAATAAAAGCATGGGTGGTGGCTTGTAGCACGGGCGAGGAAGCATATTCGCTTGCCATGTTATTCTATGAATACATGGATAACATCCGCAATCACGATTACAACATTAAAATCTTCGCGACGGATATCGATAAGGATGCGTTACAGACAGCTTCGAATGGATGCTACCCTGAATCCATTTCGAAAGATATAAGCCCGGCGCGCCTGGCAAATTTTTTCGTAAAGGAAGGAACCGGTTATCGCATCGTACCTGCGCTTCGTAAAATGGTGGTTTTCGCATTCCACGATATAACAAAAGATCCGCCCTTCAGTAAACTTGATCTTTTAAGTTGTCGCAACATGCTGATTTACATGAACCTCAAGTTGCAACGACATGTATTGAAGACATTTTCATTTGCACTTAATCCAGGTGCATCTCTGTTGCTTGGCGCCAGCGAAAATGTCGGCCCGCTTAAGGAGACAATGAAAGAGTTGAACAAAAAATGGAAAATTTATAAGTGTATCGGAAAGTCAAGATTATCAGGTAACGAAAGTTTTATGCCCCCAATCCGGCCTTCAACGCTCGTTCCGGTCAATACCTCGAATAAGCCTAAGAACGCGGTGAGCAATCTGGCGGAGATCTTCCGTGAGACATTAATGGAAGAACACCGCTATGCCGGAATTCTTATCGACGAAAACATGGAAGTGAAGCACGCAATTGGCCACTTTAAAGACTTCATGCACTTCCCTGAAAACAACCTTACTTTCAATCTTTTGAAACTCATTCCACCAGATCTTGGTGTGGCATTGGGAATGACCATCAGGAAATCCATACACGAGCAGGAAAAAACAGTTCTTCGAAATGTCAGGATGCAAAACGGAAAGACGGAACGATCCGTTAACATTATCGTAAAGCCCTTCCTGCATCAACAAGAATATCAGCAATCGTTCCTCTTTGTTATTCTACAGGAGAATGAAAAAGAACGAAAAAAAGTCAAGAAGCCAGCATCGCGAAAAGCAAACGCAATTGACAGCCAGCGCATCGAAGAACTCGAAAACGAGCTGCGCGAAACAAAAGAAAATCTTCAGTCCGTCATTGAAGAACTTGAATCTTCCAATGAAGAATTGCTTACAAGCAATGAAGAAATGATATCTGCGAATGAAGAATTGCAGAGCACAAATGAAGAACTGCAGTCTTTGAACGAAGAACTGCATACCGTGAGCGCGGAGCACCAATCCAAGATCAAAGAACTGATTGAATTAAACGACGACCTTAATAACTATTTCCGTAATAGCGAGATCGGGCAGGTGCTGGTTGATAAGCACATGATTGTACGGAAGTTTAGTCCGGCGATCACGAGTCAGATAAACCTGATTGAATCAGACATTGGTCGTCCGCTCAACGACATAACCAATAACCTTCTTGAAACTGATCTGCTTTCAGAAATAAAGAGGGTAATTATTTCAAATGAAGGAACAAAGCGGGAAGTCGTGACCAACGACAAACGTTGCTTCCTGATGAAGATCAATCCGTACATTCGTCAGGACCGGACGTTAGATGGGGTTGTTGTTAACTTTATCGACATCACTGAGATTAAACAATTGACAGGTATTTTGGAAGGAGTTTTCAATAGTTCCATCAGCGCCATCTGTGCCAGGAAAGCAGTGCGGGACAAACAAAACCGGATTATCGATTTCGAGCTCATTGCTGCTAATCAAGCCGTTGAAAAAATGATGGATATGACGCAACAGGAGCTTGAGGGAAAAAGCATTTTCGACGGATCAATGATTGATAACAGCTATTTCGAACGGTATGTGAAAGTCGTCGAAAGTGGTCACGACGATTCTTTTGAATTTTTCCTGGAACTCACAAACCGATGGTATGAAGGGGTTGTGGTAAAAATGCTGGATGGAATTGTATCGACATTTACCGACATAACCCAACGACGAAATACGGCTGATGTAATTGCAAAAAGTTTCGAAGATCTGAAAATTACCTCCTCAAAACTGCAGGAGCTAAACTACAAGCTCGAACAATCAAATATGGATTTGCTTCAGTTTGCATCGGTGGCTTCACATGACCTTAAGGAGCCGCTCCGGAAGATTCAAACCTTTGGCAATCTGTTGTCGGATAAAATAGTGAAGAAGCTTGAACCGTCGGAAAAGAATTACCTGGAAAAGATTATCACTTCATCGCATCGCATGCAGGTGCTTATTGAAGATGTGCTTACGCTTTCGAAGTTAAGCAACACTCATTTGCCGATCAGTAAAACAGATTTGACATCGGTTGTTCAGCATATCATGGAAGATCTCGAAATCCTTATTCGCGAAAAGGGAACGCAGGTTTTCATTGGCAAGCTACCCGTTGTTGAAGCCGTGGCAGGTCAGATCCATCAGTTGTTTCAAAACCTGATAAGCAATGCATTAAAATTCAATGACGGCCCTAAGCCGATTCTTAAAATAGAATCAAGATACGTACGACCTGACGAGGCTGTCGAATATGCGATTGACCCGGATGATCATGTTGTGTTGTGCGTTGAAGACAATGGTATTGGATTCGAAGAAAAATACAAGGAAAAAATCTTCGGTATTTTCCAGCGCCTGCATGGGAATCTGCATTACCCGGGCACGGGAATAGGCCTGACCATCTGCAAGAAAATTGTAGACAACCATCACGGTTTTATCAAGGCGGAAAGCGAACCCGGGAAAGGATCAAGATTTATTATCATCCTGCCGCGCAAACACAGGAACGTCTCTGGCAAAGAGGCGCTTAAAAAAAGCAATGGCGTTATGCAACAATAAAACTTCCAGGAAGAAATATCAATGTAGTAGCGGCATAGAATTTTAGAATCGCTGGTTCAATAACCATCTTAATTTAATTATCCTTTATGAAAACACGTATCCTGTTAAAGGGGCTCTTTTTTGCCATGTTGCTGGCAATTGCCGCACCCGTAACTTCTTTTGGTGCTGACATTAATTCCGTGACACCTGCGCACCGCGAAGCGCAAATGCAGACCTTGCAAAACCGGTTGAACGAAATCAAGCAGATTGACATGAAGGGGCTTTCACGTCACGAAAAGAAAGAATTGCGCAAAGAGGTAAAAACAATCAAAAAAGAAATGGCTGCCCTGAGCGGCGGTGTCTACATAAGCATCGGCGCGATCCTGTTGATCGCCTTGTTGTTGATCTTATTAGCATAAAAATGGAAAGAAACTGTAGTGATTGCATTACAGTTTCTTCTCACCTTAAGCTGGATGGAATTGCGGGGCCTTCCGGTTCTTAGACGCCTGCTCATACGCATAAGCAATGGAAATCAATCTCCCTTCTTCAAACGCGGAGGCGAAGAATGTGATTCCAACAGGAAGATTTTCTACAAACCCCATCGGAACCGTCACGTGGGGATAACCCGCCATGGCAGGTGGCGAATACATTCCATAACCCGTGAAGAAATCACCGTTGACAAGATCAGTACACCACGCCGGTCCGTTTGTCGGCCCGCATATCGCGTCAATATTGTGCGTTCTCAGCACCTCGTCGATTTTCTTTCTTACACCGGTGATCTTATTTAAAACATCTTTGTATTCCTGGCTTTCAAGGGATGCCATTTTCTCGGATGCTTCCAGGATCTCCTGCCTGAAGTGAGGCATTGTCAGACTATCGTTTTCAACATTGAAATCAATGAGCTGTTTTAACGATTTCACTTTGCCATTGGCGGACGCGAGATATTTATTAAGACCATCCCTGAACTCGAACTGCAGGAGTTGATACTCTGCTTCTCCGATATCAAGATCTTTCAACAACTCGACTTCTACGATTTCGGCACCGGCATCCCGCATTTGAGCGAGCGCTTTTTGTAGTTCCGCGTCAACTTTTTCATGCGCCCTGATAAAACTTTTTTCGATTCCAATGCGCTTATCTTTTAATCCATCCGCAATCAAAAATTTTGTGTAATCGTCATTCTTTTCATCGATGTTTTTCGTTGCCGGATCTGACGGATCAGTTCCCGCCAACAGACTGAGTACGACAGCCGCGTCAGCTACGGTGCGTGTCATTGGCCCCGCTGTATCCTGCGTCGCGGAAATGGGAATTATTCCTGCGCGGCTCCACAACCCCACCGTTGGCTTTATCCCAACGATCCCATTCACGGCAGACGGACAGGCAATCGAGCCGTTCGTTTCAGTTCCGATTGCAATTGCACACAGATTTGCAGATACAGCAACACCGGAGCCTGAGCTCGAGCCACATGGATTCCGGTCAAGCACATAAGGATTTTTAGTCTGCCCTCCCCTGCTGCTCCATCCGCTACTCGAGCGTGTAGACCTGAAGTTGGCCCATTCACTGAGGTTTGCTTTCGCAAGAATTACCGCTCCGGCGTCACGCAGTTTCTTAACGATGAATGCATCCTTCGATGCATAATTACCACGCAACGCAATGGAGCCCGCAGTCGTCATCATCGCATCAGCGGTATCGAGGTTGTCCTTCAGTATCACAGGTATTCCATGCAGTGGTCCACGGGTTTTTCCAGCCTTTCGTTCATCATCCATTTGGCCGGCAATGACGGCTGCATCGGGATTCATTTCGATAATACTGTTTAATGCAGGGCCTTCCTTGTCAACGTCGATCAGTTGTATTCGTCGCGAATACATTTCGACAAGCTGGCGCGAAGTATAAGTACCTTTTTCCTGGTATTGCTGAAGTATCGCGATTGTTGCTTCATTGAGTGCAAAGTCGTTGAGATCCTTTTCGTCTTTCGTCACGCTTGTTTCTTTCTTCTCATTACATCCAGTGATGTAAAGTGGAAGTCCCATAACTGCGATTGAAGTTTGTTCAAGAAATCTGCGTCTTTTCATAATGTCGGGTTTCACTCGTCCATTTTAGCGAAAAAAACTTTCTTTTCCCTCTGTTAGAACCGATATTCGGCTTAATCCATGGGGCATAACCACGATCATCACACGCATCACCATCCCAACCAATCTGACAATGGTAGTAATATCCTTGTCGCGCTCATTCTAAACTCATTGTTCGTTATTGTTGAATTGATTGGCGGCTTTCTTACCAATAGCATGGCTATTATTTCGGATGCTGTTCATGATCTGGGTGACAGTCTCTCTCTTGGGCTGAGCTATTACTTTCACAAGAAGTCAGCAAAAAAACGGGATCAGCAATACAACTACGGTTACCGGAGGTTCGGCCTGTTGGGAGCATTTATTAACAGCATGGTGCTGATCGTAAGCTCTGTCTTCATTATCCAGCAATCAGTAAAACGTTTATTTGATCCGGTCGAACCCGACGCCACCGGAATGTTATTCCTCGCAGTGCTGGGAATTGTTGTGAATGGTGTGGCAATGTTGCGCCTCCAACGCGGCCACTCCCTCAATGAAAAGGCTGTCTCGCTACATTTGCTTGAGGATGTTTTAGGCTGGGTTGCCGTATTGATCGGGAGTATTGTAATGCACTTCTACGACGTACCCCTTTTGGATCCAATTCTTTCGCTCGCGATAGCCGCCTTCATATTATGGAACGTTTACAAAACCCTGCGAAGCACGTTAAAGATTTTCCTGCAACAAAAACCCGAGAGCGTTAACGAAGAGGAAGTAACCCGTCAGCTTCTGGAAATCCCAGGAGTAACCGGAATTCACGATATGCATTTCTGGACGTTGGATGGGCAACATCACGTAGTCACACTTCACGTAGTCATTTCGGTGCAGACATCGGCGAGTGAGCTTGAAAAAATAAAATCAGAAGTGCGTCATACGTTGCATCACCTGTTGATCGAACACGCTACTATTGAGATGGAGTATGATGGGGCTCAATGCAATCGGAGCGAATCGGCGATAATTCAAAAATAAAAAAGCTGTCCTTTTTTGACAGCTTTTGTAAGATTAGCCTTTGCCGGCTTTCTTGTCCCGCTTCTCCGCTCTTTTTTCTTTGAGTGTTTTCAGCGGTTTTTTCTTGTCTTCTTTGCGGCGATCTTCTCCTTTTGCCATAGCTAGTATGTTTTAGTTATAGGTAAATTTAAACAATTGGTTCTTTGCTTCGCAAGGCGATTGTTTGCATTATTTTCTAATAGTCAAATTAATTATTATTTCAGCGTGCTGGAAAAAGAAGCCACAAGCATGGTGACTCAAAGTTGAGATTTTAATCTGGCTTAACGATGAAACTACCATCATGGCTGAGGGCGTTATGTAACGAAACGTTGGGAGCTATCGGTAAACTTTGATTTGTTTTAAGTCTGGCTGTTTGTTAACAAAGGTGGTTGGACTCATCGAGTCTGTTATATAAGGTCTCTGTCTCCGCTGATATGAACTATCAGAAATCAGCCTTTGTTGATTTATTTCGGGTTGAGCCACCCCACCGTTGTGTTGGATGTAGATTTGCATCCTCATCCTACCTGCGCTGCCCCCTCCAAAAGACATCTGCTGGCTTTTTAAAGCAAAATGTGTTGGCATGATGTTTTTATTATATCACTTTCATGACTTTTCTATCGTTTTGTAGATTATTTTCAACAATGGCGTCATTGCTGAATAACCGACAAAGTTTTAATGTTTTTAGAGTAAACACTTACAATACGCACCCACTATGAGAAAGAAGCCTAACAAACCCGCGGCAGCTGAAGGAAATGGTGTTCACAAAAACGGCAGTGGCTCCACCGCAGTCGAGGTTCTGCCAGAAAAGAAGAGCAGGGCCAAAAAAGAGGCACTTATCCACCCGCAACTTGAGCAGGCGCAATACCAGCAATTTTCCGGTGTCCTCGATCACCGCGAACTCCTGAAAGTTTTGACCGATGTTAAAAACGGAGATTTCACTGCACGCATGCCATTCGACCAGATTGGGCTCAGCGGTAAAATCTGTGATACACTCAACGAGATCATCTCCATGAATGAAAAGATGATGTTCGAGTTTACACGCGGAGGCCACATTATAGGCAAACAGGGAAAACTAAATCAACGTATTGAGATTCCAAATGCACGTGGTAGCTGGAGCACCGGGGTTGAATCCATCAACGTGCTCATCTCCGATCTTGTACACCCGACAATCCAGATAGCAAACGTAATTTCTTCGGTAGCGAAGGGAAATCTTTCCCAACAAATGCCGCTCGAAATCGGTGGTCACACACTGCAGGGTGAATTTGCGCAGATCGCGAAGGAAGTAAACGACATGGTGAAGCAGCTAAACCTGTTCTCCATGGAGGTAACACGCGTGGCACGTGAAGTGGGTTCGGAAGGAAAACTTGGTGGTCAGGCGAAAGTGAAGGGCGTTGCCGGTGTTTGGAAAGATCTGACTGACTCGGTGAATACGATGGGTAGTAACCTGACAGCACAGGTTCGAAACATTGCGGAAGTAACAACAGCGGTTGCGAAAGGTGACCTTTCTAAAAAGATCACGGTGGACGTAAAGGGAGAAATCCTCGAGTTGAAGAATACGATCAACACGATGGTGGATCAGCTCAACTCCTTCTCCTCCGAGGTAACACGTGTTGCCCTTGAAGTAGGTACCGAAGGACGTCTTGGCGGACAGGCACAGGTAAAAGGTGTCGCTGGAACCTGGAAAGATCTCACGGATTCTGT
>DASPJN010000061.1:0-46798 GCA_035628595.1 Chryseosolibacter sp. | reverse complement strand
TCGCTTCACATCAAGCGGAGTAGAGTCGCTATCCATCCAGGCATTTTGGCACCATGTATCATGCTGCTTATTATGTGCAATCAGCGGATCGTCAACATTTCCATTGATCACACGAAAGGAGGGATGACACAGTTTCAATAGGGACAATGTTGTATCCTGAGCACTGCACGTGCGTAAGACAGCAGCGGGCGAAGGATCTTCTCGATCGATAATCACAGCGACATCTTCGGTAAATCCATCCTGAATCGCCAACGCTCGATGCATTTACTTCCTAAATCAAAAATCGTTAATCGAAAATCGCATATCGCATTGATTGTCTATGCTGACGCCTTAAGTCAGGACTGGTTTCCTGTCGCGCGCAAAAATTTCGCATCGACGTAAAAGGTTCCGAACGGCACGATACTCGCCGCCCAAAGCCAAAGCATTCGGCCTATTGTCCATCGGTATTTGAACTTGCAATAAACAGTCAGCCAGATGAAAATTATAAAGAGTACGCCGTGAGCCATCCCGACAACACGGACAGCCTGGGGCATATCCATCAGGTATTTTAACGGCATAGCAATGCCAAGCAGAATCAGATACGAAAGCCCTTCAAGGAAACCAGTTACGCGCAAGCGACCTATAGATGTAGTAAGCATATTGAAATTAATTGAAGACATCCCAGTTTGAGATCTGATCGATGAACATCGGAATACAATCCGGGTACAAAACTACGCAGAATACCAAGCCGAACAAGGCGCCGTATAAATGCGCATCGTGATTGATATTGTCATTTGATTTTCGACCCTGATACCATGAAAAGATAACGTACAAACTACCGAGAATAAATCCCGGCATACAAAGCGCGATGTAAATGCAGATGTTTTGCAGCGGCTGGAAGATGATGTACGCGAAGATCACCGCGGATACACCACCTGAGGCGCCGAGCGAATTATACCCGGGATTGTTTTTGTTTTTTAGGTAGGTGGGAAGGTCGGATACAACAATGGCAATCACGTAAAGCGCGACGAAGTAGAAACCTCCGGCGGAACCAAAAATGGCTGCAAAGACACGCTCCACCGCGGTACCAAAAAAGTAGAATGAAAACATATTCCACAGCAAGTGCATGTGGTCGTTGTGAATAAATCCTGAGGTGACGAACCGGTGCACTTCATTGTGACGGTTGATCGTATACGGGTTCATGATGAGCCGGCTCATTAACCGCCTGTCTTTGAAAGCAAAAAGGCTAACAATGATCGTTACGCCCATGATTATGTAGGTGAGGTACATCGTATTTATTGTGCAATATTACACCGAATTATCAAATGATTGGTGGTGTATAATGAAAGCTCAATATATTCGCATAAACATTAACAAATGGCATCAACAAAAATCACAGTTAACAGCAATGGCTCCCTTCGGGTTGAAGGCGAATTCGAAATAGTAGACATGGAAGGAAAGCCTTATGGCCTTGGCGGCCGAACGCTTGTTTCTCTGTGCCGGTGCGGGCAGTCAAAGAATAAGCCATTCTGTGACGGATCACACAAAGGTATTCTCGATCACAATGCAACCGCATTTGACCTGCCGCCAAAAAAGGTCTAGCCTTTTGTCACCGTTTGGTGAGACGCTTTTTTCAATTCGATTTCATTTGTCAGATCGAGACGTAATGGTGTGATCGATACGTATCCGTTTTCGACAGCCCACCGATCCGTTCCCTCTTCAGCGGGTTCCAGTGGAATGACCGTAAACCAATAGTGCTTGCGTCCCATCGGATCTACACCCGGGACAACCTTTCCATCGTACTGTCTTACAGATTGCCGCGTCCAGCGAATGCCGGTTGGTTTCTCCGGGAGGTTTACATTAATGAGAGATAGCTCCGGATTATGAAGAAGCAGTGCGAGACATTCTTCCACGTACGGAGCGAGCGTTTTGAAATCCGGTTCCGTTTTACCAACGGGGGTGCTAAACGCAATTCCTTTCATACCGAGCAGCACCGCCTGTTTGGCGCCAGCAAGTGTACCCGAATGCCACATTGAGTTTCCGAGGTTGGGCCCCATGTTGATGCCAGAGAGTACAACGTCAGTGTGATCCCACAAATGACTTCCAAGTGCCACGCAGTCTGCCGGTGTGCCATTTACCCTGTATGCCTGGATTCCTTCGAAAGCAATGGGCGATTTTTTATAAGACAATGGCCGGTTAGCAGTAATCGCATGCCCCATGCTGGATTGTTCAACATCCGGCGCAACTACCCGTACCTCTCCAAATTTCGTAGCAACTTCTGCAAGTGCGGCAATGCCCGGACTA
The DNA here is from genome assembly GCA_035628595.1 of Chryseosolibacter sp. Classification (GTDB taxonomy): domain Bacteria; phylum Bacteroidota; class Bacteroidia; order Cytophagales; family Cyclobacteriaceae; genus Chryseosolibacter. Next base: position 44,515 of record DASPJN010000061.1, on the reverse strand, counting down.
TAAATGCCGTCGTCATTTGTAACCAATATCCTCATGCGATTGAACGGTAACATTTTTGTACCACTCGACATGTCAGTTGGTAAAAAACTGATTTGAAGTAATGTCCATGAAATTCGCCAAACTATTGTATAACCAGGGAGCTGGAGATGCCGGGCATTCCGGAGATGATTTAATTAAGATCATTGAGTCTGCGGGCTATGACTGTAGTTATAATCCTGACAAAAAAGTGAAAGATCAAAAGATCAAACCCGAGAAGCTCGACTTCGTCATTCTCGCTGGTGGCGACGGAACCGTACGAAAAGTAGCGGAGCAACTCATTCACGAAAACCTGCCGATTGGCTTACTTCCAATGGGAACAGCCAATAACATTGCGAAGACACTGGGTGTTTACGGTGAGGCAGACGACATTGTTAAAAAGTGGTCGCGGAAAAAAACAAAGTCATTCGACGTCGGGTATATTTCCGGGATTAAAGATGTCACGCTCTTTCTTGAAGGATTCGGTTACGGTGTTTTCCCCGTGCTGATGGATGAAATGAAAAAGCAGGACAAGGATTCGATTGACGATCCGAAATTGCGGCTGAGTAGCGCCGTTGAATTGCTTCACGACATCGTTGAAAATTACGAAGCATTTGATTGCACGATCAAAGTCGACGGTGCGGATTACTCTGGAAAATTCTTGCTGGTGGAAGTCATGAACATTCGTTCCATCGGGCCAAATCTTAACATCGCACCGATGGCGGACCCGGGTGATGGATGTTTTGAGATCGTTATGATCCCGGAGAGTAAACGCGACGAGTTTGCTGCATATCTCCAAACGAAGATCAACGATGACGAGCAGCCAGCCTTCTTCAACACAATTCGGGCAAACAGTATGAAGATCTCATGTGACTGTAAGCACGTTCACGTCGATGATCAGAAAATCAAGCTTGATAACGCGAAGGATATTTACATCAATCTCCAGGCTGGAGCGTTGACCTTTCTTACGGCGGGCTAATCGGTGTAATTGGTGTTCGCTATGTGATCGAATTCACAACGTCATGAGTTTTTTCAGGGATCAGCTCACTTGCTGTGGCCTTGATATATTCATCGCCGATCTTCACAGTGTAGACGACTCCGCGGTATTTGTTTTCTCTGGGCTTACCGTAGATTGTGCCCTTACGATCTCTGTAAATAACAGGGTCGCCATTCCTTATTTTTTCCATACACGTGTTGTTACTAAAAAGTATGCCCGCTACACTTGGGCACCATTTTTACACAAATGCGCGTGAAAATGAAGGGTTATGAAAAGAAAGATTTTAGTAATAGCAGTTATGTTGTTGTCGGGATTTGCGCTGCATGCGCAGGAGAGTGACACAACAAAGCGTGAAGCAACGCCAACCGGCAATGCCGAGACGAATCAAAGTGATCAGCAACAGGAAACAGAACTTCTGGGCGAAGAGAACATCAATTCCAGCGGCCAGGAAAACGAGGGAAACACCAGCAGTGACTATCGCAATAATGAAGTGACGGGCAATCCGAATAACACAAGTATCGACGGAGGCTCGAACCGTAGGTCAGGTGAAGGAGAAACCAATGAGCCTGGCGGCGCAGTTAAGAACGATTCAACAGCTACCGGCAGTACTAGTTCGGAAGAGGAACTGAAAGCCGATCCGGATGCGAGCAACGTACCGGCAGTTACAGAGGAGACAACGAGTCAGAGTGGTTCTCCGGCTGTTTTATCGGAAGACGAGGGTGAGGGTCGCGATGGAACAAACAATGTGCAGCGCGCCGAACCGAACATGGTCGGATCGCCCGTGGATGGTATTCACTACTCAGGCAGAGAAGTGAACGACGCTGACAGAGAGATCCGTGACCGTAGTCGCGAACAACAAGCGGAACCAAAGCCAAACACGGCAAGTGAACGCAATCGTCAGGTTAAACAGCGCACATCCGCGCAGGACAGCACCGGTACAAACAACATGAATCCGCATCCGAACGATATGGGAACACTTCCAGGAAATCAGGAGCAATCAACCGATGGACAGAGTGCACTGGATTCCACTTCTCGGCAGGAGGGAACAAGCACATCAGAGAAAAGTGAGAAGAAGAGAAAGTGGTGGCAATTAAGAAAGAAGGGCAAGGATAACTAGTTAACTGTTATTGTTGTATTGAAAATAGAAGGCAGGCGAGGAGCTTGCCTTTTTTGTTTTAGGATTTATGGCATTTCGCAAGACTTGCATCCCCCTCAGAGTCACCGGTTTTCCGGGATCTTAGATTTGAGGATGACAATCAAGAGAGGTTATGAATCCATGTTTTCCTATTACGAAAAAGTATCTCCTGATCTTAATGAACCGTCCCGATGGAATCGGGATGGTGTGAGAGGCGCTCCCATCAGTTCTACTGGTGGGGCCGTCTATTCGATTGTAGGGCGTTTTATTTCCACTCACCTAACCATAAGTCACCACCTCTAAACGAATATGATTCAACTCTGTCACCAATTGGCTCTCTGAACTTAGTTGTCCGGTGTGGTTTTTTTAAAATTCTCTTAAACCATCTTTCGGTCTCCTCAAACTCCTGTTGTGAAGCATATTGTTCAGGTTCACCAACTTCACAGTTGTCATAATGATCTTCGTCCAAATGATAGTCCCAAGTGAGTTTGTCAAGTCCTAACCTTGGTCCGTATTTTTCAAGAACAATTTCTTTCTTGTTGTCAGGCTTGAAGAAATTGTTTTTATAGAAATCAATGCTGTCCCCAATTGCACATACAACCTGAGATTGAGAAAAGCGAGGTTCAAAAAGCCAAATTCTTAAATAATAGGATTGTCCAATATTGTCAAGTTGAGTTTTCCAGTTCTTATAAATCTCAAGGAGTCCCTTTAAAATTTTATCCTTTGTCTTTCGTGTCGGCTCAGGAATTGCACTTTTCGTCACAGAGATTCCACTCCATGGATGAACTCGAATTTTTGCATAATGTCTGTCGCGTTCATTTAGTAAATAGTCCGCGATGTCAATTGATAAGTTGTCGAGAACCCACTTGTCAATTTGTTTATGTCTCCGTCTATGTCCCCTAACTTTTCTTGTTCTCATCTGTCCGATAAAATGCCCGCCAACGTTTATGTATAAGCCGTGGTGCTGAGCAAAAATAAAAAAATGTCCCTTCTTATCAGCGCCATGGATTATACATTTTGTGTGCGCCCAGTATGGGCGCGGGTATCGAAGATACCAATTTATTCCAGAGAGTGACAGCCTCTAACTGGCGAGTTGGTGAAGCCAGGTAGCAATTCGCAACCCTGCCGTGATCTTACATCGGGAGCAGAACGCGAATGGGTGGATGGACAGTGGCACAGAGCCCGATCCTGGGAACAACGATCACAGTAGAAAGCTTACAAGAGTTATGAATCCATGTTTTCCTATTACGAAAAAGTATCCCATGATCTTAATGAACCGTCCCGATGGTATCGGGATGGTGTGAGAGGCGCTCCCCATCAGTTTCTACTGGTGGGGCCGTCTACTCGATTAGCGGGTCGTTTGCGTTCTCAACTCATTCCGTGAAACACATCTTTTAATTCAATTTCTCTTCTGTCGTCATAGAGGTCTTCCTTCGCTTTGAACAAGTCTCTTAATCTGTCCCAAAGTCCTTTCTTCTCAAATTGTATTGTCGTCCCAAAGTCATTTTCCCCGTTCTCCGCATAAAATTGAAATACCTCCGACTTTATCAGTTGTCCGCCTTTGAAGTATTGAATTTCTTTTCCCCTTAGTCCTTCTTTTAAAAGTTTGTCAAAGTGGTCTATGTTTACTTGAATAAATTCTAAACCTGGTCCGCCATAACTCTCTGTCTGATGAAAGCTATACTTATAAAAATATTCTCGTCTTTGTTGTTCGCTAAGTCCCGGTGTCATCGGATTATGAATTTCAAATGTTATTAAGTCCCCGTTGTCAAGGATACCGATTTGAATAGTTGTTAAGTTGTCAGCGTTGGAATACTTAAAGATTAAAATATCTGTCTCACCGTGACGACTTTCATTATCCAAAATGAATTGTCCCGTATTTGTCAGTCGTGTTTTAAAATAGGTTTTCCAATCTTCCATATCAAATGACCGCCAACGTGCTAGTGTTTATGCTGTGCGGCCAGTCGGGACTTAGGAATGAAATGACTAAGGCCCGACAACTCCACACCGTCTCATGTACCCACACGAATTTAAGATTTTATTTTCAGATTCTATCCCGCGTGCCCGAGGTCTCACAAGTCAATGAAGTACCGAACGTTAAGTTGCTGAAAATTCGATTGGGATTTGAGTGATGTTGAAGGAAGTATCCAAGTTGCTCACTAGCCCTTTCTTAAAGTAAAGCAAAGATGTAAGTTGGTGTAAAGAGCGACTACGTTATGCTTAGCGAACCGCGTAGTACGAGATCCGTACGCTACGTGGTGTGAGAGGCGCTCCCCATCAGTTTCTACCGGTGGGCCGTCTACTCGATTATGGGTAGTGCCGGTCAGTAAGTCCTAAAGCTTGTTTATAAGTCTCAATTATTTTATCAGAAGATATTATGAAATAAGATTTGCCGTTGGCATTTATTTTATAAAACGGTCCGAATGATTTACCTATGATAGCCAAATTTCGAAAGTCCACCTCTGAATTACTTAACAGGTTTCCAATCTTAGATTTTTTGTCAGCAGCGTGAATGGACGTTACATAGCGGCATTTATTAAATACCAGCATCAAGGAGATAACGAAGAAACCCCAAATGGATGTCGTCAGGATAAAGGGTACAAAGTCGTCCGATTTCATAACAATGTCCATCGCTGTCTGGTGTGCAATGCTGGTTGCAACGAGTCCAACCACCACGGTCAGGACTACGTAATTGTAAAATCGTCTTGGTGCTAAGTCTTTGCTCATTATTGAAGTCGTCCTTGGTAGGCATTACCCACAACGTCTAGCTATAAGACGTGGCGGCACACCGAAATATAAAAGTTAATCATCCAATGTGCCGCCATGACTTATAGCTTTTGTGTGCGCCCAGTATGGGCGCTGGTATCGAAGATACCAATTTATTCCAGAGAGTGAAAGTCTCTAACTGGCGAGTTAGTGAAGCCAGTTAGCAAGTTGCAAGCCTGTCCCGATCTTGCATCGTGGGTGGTCAGGAGCGATGCTGACACTGAAGGAAGCGAGTGCTGACGACTGGAAGAAGTCCGAACGGAAAAGAAAGAATCCTGATTCGTTTAGGTATTCACAACGGTCAGGCCTATGCGTGGAGCAGAACGCGAAATGAGGAACGAATTCATGAATTCCATTGAAAATAAACAAGGTATGAATAATGGGTGGATGGGCACTGGCACAGAGCCCGATCCTGGGAACAACGATCACAGTAGAAAGCTTACAAGAGGTTATGAATCCTGTTCTCCTATTACGAAAAAGTATCTCCTGATCTTAATGAACCTTCCCGATGGCTATCGGGATGGTGTGAGAGGCGCTCCCATCAGTTTCTACTGGTGGGGCCGTCTACTCGATTGGGCGGCAGTATTTTTATTCTCGCGCTTCTGATTTGAATATATTGTGTAGGTCTTTAAGAACTTCACCGTCTCTTATTATAACGTCCGAGTGAAACTCGCTGAAATCATGGTCTTCTTTGGTCAACGGCCCATAAACTATTTTACCAAACTCATCGAGTCTGCCTACTTCTAGAAATGTCCCCGCAAACTGAAAGTCCTTTTGCTCTGTAGCGTTTTTGTAATCCGAATGTCCACTTATCTCCACCTTAAATACTCTCTTTAAATAAAAGTGACTGTCGATAAAATCCGTACTTACGGCATAATTGAACGAATGTCCTTTACTGACAACACTTGGATATTCGATCATGTCGCACATTTTCATCTTGTACAATAATTTATGCGAAAAACAAGATGTGAAATTGTAATCGGCTTCTCTTCTGTACAACCCCTTAAGGATATTTCCGAATTCAACTATTAAATTGTATTGCTCCTGCGTCAGATTCCCAAATATTTTTTTATTTGTGTCTTTGTAAGAATGGGGATAGTCTATGAGCGGAAATGACTTTATCCTGTGCCATTCTTTCGATTGCCACTCACTTATGTATACAATATCCTTGTTATTGGATGTGTTGATAAATTCAAGCGCAGATGTAGCAAAGTCGTTTGAGCCATAGAATACCGCCTTGCTTTTCAGATTAGCTCGGCCAATTGATTTAGGCTTGTCAGGATATGAATACGTTTTAACTTTTGATAGATCCTCGTGAGGTTCAATTGAACGCGCTCTAAATAGTGAAGTATTAAATTCAGAATAATCTCTTAGGTGGACCATAACCATATTCATTTTGTTGAATACATAGTCCTTAATCGCGCTAATGGGAAAATTGTTATCAGCTATCCTTTTAAGTTCGGAGAGAGTCTTGTCGAGGTGCTTTGGTTTGGGTTTCTTGATTCCTCTCATCACGGGATAGTATTTTACTTTAGCTCATATAATCTGTTTCTAAAGTCTTCGTATAAGAAGACCTTTTCAAATCTAGTTTTTATGTTAACTTCAAATTGATTGTCCACTTCGTAAGAGCTCTCCCCAAGTCCACCAATTACCAAAACTAACCATTGTGTTGGGACAGAATTCCTCACATAAGAATCAATTTTGCCTTCTTTCTTCTTAAGAAACTCTAAAATCAAATTGTTATCAATTGACCTTTGGAGGTAAGCGCCGTAGTTTGCGCTTATACTTTTCCTAGAGTGTCTCATTGAGCGCGCACTGATTATGTATTCATTTTTTCGTAGCTCTCCAGTAAGAATGCATCCCTTGAGTATGTCGGTAAGTTGATTGATTATTTCATCCTTGTTGTTAACCGTTAAGTCGGCATCTTTTTTAATTAGGACATTGAGGAGAAAGTTAGGCAGAGAGTCGTCCTGAATTAAATTACGTTCTACTTTGTTGAAGATATTCTCATAAAACCCTTCTTTTGATTTGGCTTCGGAGTCCAAGATGAGTTGATGTTCTAGTCCAATAGTCACTACTCCATTTGAAATCAAAAAGTCAGGTCTTTCACAGACTTTTGCTATTTCAAAGTCGTCAAAGTATGAACAAATGAGTTTTCCAATTTGACATAGTTCGAGAATTTTTTGTTTGTCGTCCTTTTTATTTTCATCGAGTCCTATGAGATGATTATTTATTTTTCTTCCTATGCCGTCCCATGTGTCGTTAAAGCTATTGTTTGTAAATAACTGTCTCATAAAATTATTGCTACCAACGTTTATGTATGCGACGTTGTGGGTTTAAGATTGATACATTGTCCCACGACACCAAACGTTAATTGAAAGATAAAACTAAAAACTAAACCGAGCCCCACATTGGCACATACATTTTGTGTGCGCCCAGCATGGGCGCAGGTACCGAAGATACCTAAATATTCCAGAGTGAAAGTCTCTCATTGGCGAGTTGGTGAAGCCAGTTAGCAAATCGCAAGCCTGCCCCGATCTTGCATCGGGGGTGGTCAGGAGCGAGGCATACGCTGAGTGCCTACGCTAAAGCTTCAGCTTCAGCATAAGGAAGCGAATGCTGAGCATCGGTACAGCATCGTTCCGAAACTGCGAACCACGGCACTGATGAACAAGAACGGCATACCGAGGCTGGAAGCGGTGGATAGAGTGAGCACATTACACACGATCATCGAGCAGCATAGTCTGGTGGGCAGCCTGAGCCAGGCGCCATAGCAGGTGATGTAAAGTTGGAAGCGGAGTGAATTTCTACTGTTAACAAAAACGTCTGATTATAGGTAAGGGAAGGTGTGCGCCGGGCTGACGACCTTCGGTAAAAACGAGTTTACTTATAAGGACTAAACCATTTAAAAGTACCGCTGATGCGGTACAAAACCACCTAAGCGAAAACGGTGCGACGGTGATCGGTCAACACCGGGTAAAATGAAAAGCCCGATGATTTTGCAGTCATCGGGCTTTTTTTGTACGGGGCCTTCATCTACCCGGCTTAATGCTGGCAATAGTAGCGCCTACTCTACTTTTGATTCGTGGGCTTGTCGTCATTGTACAATCAACGTAACTATTATAGCTATTATGGCAAGAATAGTCCCAACAATTACTCCCCACTTCTGCCAGTGAAATGACTTTTTCGATAATTCGTCACTGTCGTTAGATTTAGTTTTTTGGTTTTAATAGTAATCTGTCCGCTATTGTTCGGAATATCACCAATGTGTATTTTGTCGCCCATAATTATTTCATTTTTTATGCTCGCTGGATTAGACTGAACATGTGATTTTTCTTGTCTCCCATAAAAGACTTTGTCCGTTGGAACGGAGAACTTTAAGTTTTTTTCAAGGCCGTCTTTTAAACCCATAGCAACCTCTTCCAAGCTATTGACTTCAATAGTCTTCGCTTCAAAGTAGTGAAATTCATTTTCATTGGTGTCTTTGAAAAAGGAGAAAAGTTGTTTTAGAATTTCATCTAAACCGTTAAAGATAAATCTCAAGCCAAGGAAGTCTGAGTTCGTTTCTGTCCTGAAGTCCAAATATTTTTTCTTATACACCATTACTAGTGCTATATCTTCAGATGCGAAGTTCTCTTTGAAGTCACTTATTGCGGGGTAATTGTTATTCCAAATACTTGCGTAGGCTTTATCACCTGACCAGATTCCTAATTCTATAAGTTTGTTCGAAATAGGAGTAAATACATTTAGTGTGAGAGGTGCTGACTTTTCGCTTATCTGATTTTGAAGGTTGTCGAATTGTTGCTTGTCCCTATAGTTTTCGTAAGGGTCCAATTTGTTCTTTTGAGCCAGAAGATTCTCAATTTCGTCACACAACGGAATATACTTTTCAATGTATTCCTTCTTATTGCTGTCTAGATAGTCTATGAAGTCGAATAACGCTTGTATTTTTTGAGGTATCATACTTTTGTTACTTGTCTTTCAAAGTCAAGGCTTTCAAGGTCTATCGTGGTCCCAGTGGCAAACACTTTTCTTAGTTGGAAAGTCTGCCTGTAAATTGACCAAAATTGTCCTGCCCTATTACTGCCAACGTTTATGTATAAGCCGTGGCCTAAGCAAAAATGAAAAAATGTCCCCCTTATTAGCGCAATGGATTATACATTTTGTTGTGCGTAGTGTTTTCACTCCACTTTCTTTATGAAACTTTTAAACTGTTCAAAGGTCATTCGTTTGAAGTCCTTAATTACTTCTTTGTCAACCCAGTCACCGTTTTGTTTTTCTTCATAAATCAACCAGCCGTCTTTTCCGTCCAACAGAAGTCGTTTCTCCTTTGTCTGAATTGTCCACGAACCAAAAGCGTTGTCGTGGTACTCATTCTTTTCAATTTCCAAGTCGGGGAGTCGTAAGTTGGAGAAGTCAAAAAGAAATTTATTCCAATTCCTTTTTGTCTGTCTTTCAATGTCAAATGCGTAGCCTATACATTTGTCAAAGTCGAGTCATTATAATCGTCAACGATCTCTGCCTTCCTTCCGTCCCCGTCCGTCAAAGTTATTCTGTAGGCTCCTGGACTAAATTCGTCAACCTTGAATATCCAACCGGGTAGTATATCTTGCTTCTTTGTCGTCATAAAACATTACCCACAACGTTCGTGTATGTGACGTTGTGGGGATAGGAGCCAAAATGAATGACCGTAGGGAATGATTTTGGCGACCTGCTCCGCCACTGTCCACCGTGACCGAACGTTATTTTGAAAGCCAAACTACAAATTTACACTGAGCCCCACAATGGCACATACACTTTGTTATGCACAGGGCCGCGCATTGCACACACTTAACCACAGGGATGCCAAAGCTTAGGTCGTGTGTCGGGCATGTGCGGCTTTGGTATTGGTGTGGTTTTCGTTAACGAGACCATGGTCTTTTGATAAACACACTAATTTCTTCAGTTAATTCTTCTTCATTAAAATTATCTCTTAGATCGTCTAACATTCCAGGATCACCCACCGGAAAGAATGTCTCAAGTCTATTGTACTTCACATTCCCTTTACCTTTAATCGATTTTATCCTTTCGTTAATCCATATTCGATAGATGTTTCCTTTGAATCTAAAATTCACTTCGTGGATTGACTGTCCATTGAATCTGCCGGAAGATTCTATAGCACCGAATATTCCTTTGAGCTGAAATACAATCTCGTCAGGACTGAAGTCAGGAACGTGATATGTTTTATTGTTTGGAGTTTGCTTAATAATCTCCGCATAATGTCGTGATAGTATGTGAATGTAACTGTATTCATTGAATTCAATTTCAGATCCATTGAGAGTGAATGTTCGGTCTGCATCACTGATCTCCGACATTACTTCCTGATATTTACAGTAAATAAATTTTGAATGAAGTACGATTCTCTTTTTTCTAAAATCAAAATGATTACATCTTCGGAGAAAACCATAATTATTAAACTCTGGTTGTTTTTCAAGATCCTTAATGTCAGATCTAGTCTCTTTTGCTAAATAATTGAGCGCTTGGTTGGGATGATTAGATTGCTGAATAATAGCCTCCCATTGCTGTGAAATTTTTTCTAGTTCTTCAACTTCCTGTATCTTTTGGGCTACAGGTGTAAATTCGGTTTTATTCTTTTTTATTGGAGTAACTCCGTTCAAGTCAAAGACATATCTAAGATATAAATGTCTGAAAAGATAGTCGCCACAAACTTCTAACTCATTAGCCTGACCATCACCCAATTTGGAAAAAGTCAGACCATTGCATAAGTACTCTGCTTCTGCATATGTTAGTTTTTCCTTTTTCTTTGCTTTGCCAAGCAATTCAACAAATATCTTCCTGGAAGGACCATTTTCGCTTTTGTCCTCGTGTCCCCATGCCTCATCTAATTGTTTTCTAGAATAAGCCAATATTTATTAATCGTGAGGTGGTTAATACATCATTTTGCTCTATCCTTTTTTCCTTCCTGCTCGTTGAAAGAGTTTGCGTATTCAACTAATGCACGGTTGGACTCGTTAAAAATATCGTTTATCGATTCGAGTTGAAACTTCTGGTTTAGAATATTTAAGAGTGCGTTGATTGAGGTATTGACTTGCTGCAAAATGAGGGTCGCTAGTCTTTCTTGATGTTCACCAAAATACTTAGCTGCGGCTTTGGAATCTGGGAATGAGGTCAAATCCTTCTGTTGCATTCCAAGATAAATTCTGGCTCCATAGTAGGAGTTATGAATTATCTCTGATACGTCACGGTATATGAGAAAGAACGCAAAAGTTAACAAACCATTAACGTAGGTGCCATAGACCTGACCTATTCGTTCTAGTTTGGCTTTAGTAGTTTCGGGCGTCCAACTCGTAATCTCTTTCCCACTTTTAGTCGAGTAGTCAGACAACGCTTCCTTCATGTGTTCCGGTGCAGCTTTTTCTATTTCTGCGGCAAATCCATCAAGGCCACTCTTTATTCTAAAACCATTTACATCAATACCACGAAATAAATCCCTATACCCTTTTTGATACGCATACTTTTTTGATTTTAAGACTGCTTCATCACCTTCGGCACAAGTAAAACCTACATTAATTGTCGCTTCTAAAAATGGTCTTGAAAGGATAAGCATGTCTCTGTAATGTTTGCTTTCTGCGAGCAAGAGAATACTGTGAAGGGTTTGCTTATTAAGCGTTAGGATTGGTCCAATTACAGAAGTTAATTCACTATGTCCAATTGCTGAGGGCGAAATTGAAAGTATTGCCTTATCGAGGAAGTCAATTTGCTTTTTTAAATGTTCTATCTCTTTCTTTAAGTCCATCGGGGCGTGGGATAAATTGGCTCTTTTACTTGCTTTGGTGTCGCGATGGAATGTGTGGCAAGTAAATGTGCCAATGCGCGGTGGCCACTACTCTGTCCGCGCGGCATTGTGCATAACGTTTGGCTATAAAACGTGTGCGTAAAATCTGATTCATTGTCCCACGTTGCAGAGCGAGGTTACTTGCACACTTTAAAAGCACTTACACTATAGCGCATGTTTTATAGCCGTTGTTAGCGGTTGGCCGTTTCTCTCTTGTCCTGAATTATCATGTATGTCAACCTGTCCCGCATGTTTATTAATACTTTGTCGGATGGTCTCCTTTTCAAGGCCTCATTTAAGTCTTCACTTGCTCCGATGTAGTCACCGATGTCTTCTTTTAATGAAGCCCTCCATTTTAGTCCGTCAATTTCTTCGTTGCCGGCCTGCGCTGCTTTGTCCGCGTACTCAAATGTTTTTTCCTTGTCTAGTTTTTTTCTATAAACTCTGCTTATTTGGATGGAGATTTTTGTGAAGTAGTCTTTTAATAAGGCCTTTCGTTTATATGTTGTCAATGAACTCTCAGAGCTTTTAAAGTCGTCAATTGCCAAATCAAATTGTTTCAATTCCTCGTTTCCCAGTCCCCGATAATATAAAGCTAAATAATCAGTCGGGTTTTTGCTTAACATCAAATTGCAAAATGAAATTAGTTCTTCGTACTCCTTTGCTGTCCAAAGTTTGTGAAGTCGTCCCATTGCCGTCCATTGAAACGTCAAGTATGAGATCAATTTTAAAAGCTTTTTCAGTTTACTCATATGTCGGTTGTGTCCCGAAACGGCTTACCGCTAACGTTTGGCTATAACCAGTGGCGGGAATTCGACGCGCTCCATTGTCCCACGTGACCAAACGTAATTTGAAAACTAAACTACAGATTTAAACTGAACCCGCCATTGGTTATAGCTCTTGTTAGCGGGCGTTTTTATTATACGGCTCTTTGTCAATTTCAAATTCTGTTTCATACTTTCCCCAGTTCATGAACTTGTAATAAGTCGTCATGGCGTCGAAGTGATTTGAAGCGTAGAAGGAATGAATCAATTTACTTTCTGGTTCAAGTAAGTGTCGGCATTCATTTCCTCTTTCGTCTGCTAGGCATAAAGTAGTTTTACCGTCAGGGTCTTCCCACACTTCATGCTTCACATTGTCGGAGGGCAACCAACCAATTTCGAATTCTTTTATGTAATTTTTTAATTCTTCTGTCCTGTTAACACCATCGAGGTCTGTACACACAATACTTACGTTGTCATAGTCCGCGCTGTCACGTAAACATGTCGCGAAAAAACATTGCCAAAATGTGTCCGCCAAAGTCTCGCTATTGTGCCATGTAGTCATTACATCAACTTCCGAATGTCCTTCAATTGTCTCCATGTACACCATTGTCTCATCAAATAGATCATGAAGAAGCTCACCAAATTTTCCATGCCCTTTAAATTCATGAATTTCTTTTCTAATTGAAATTCTTACGAATTTGTCAAACGCGTCTTTGTCAGGTGGAGAATTCGAAATTGCGAGACACACCCAATCTTTTTCCGGTAGGTGGTCAGCATACTGGTCGTAATGCAACCAATAAACTTGTCGTCCGAAATATTGTCCTACTCTGTCCATAAAAATGCCCGCTAACGTGCTAGTGTTATGCAGTGCGGGCTAGTCGGGACTTAGGAATGAAATGACTAAGGCCCGCCAACTCCACACTATCCCACACACCAACACGAATTTAAGATTTTATTTTCAGATTCTATCCCGCGTGCCCGCATTGCTTAAACACGTTGTTGTGTGCTGGCGTTGATTTCGTCTGTTGATTTAACCGTCACCGTCGGCGATCACGTCCACCGTGAATAAAAGGCCGAAGTAGTTTTCTGCGAAGCGCAACGATGTCGCGCTTGATGGAAAATTTTGAGCGCGTCCGGCTTTGACTTGCCCGTCAACCGTTTAATGAAACACAATGATCACCGAAAGTTTTCGAAGCCGTCGACCCGTGCGGCTGGAGATGAGATGAATGAAGAAGTATGTAACACGGCCGACGAGAATTTTTCAGAACGCTTGCACACAACGTTTGGCTATAAGGCGTTGCCGGAATAGGAGCGCTAATAAATGAAGCGAAGCGGAATGTTTAGCGCGACCTGCCCGATCTGTCCCCCGACACCAAACGTGATTTGAAAGATAACACTTTGCGTTACACTAAACCCGGCAATGACTTATAGCTTGTGTTGTAGGTAGCATTAATTCAACTACGGAACTTCTGGATAGGTCATTTCAAATTTGATTTCCTCAATTTTGAATTCCTTTACTTTCCTGTCAAACTGCTCTTTTGTCAAAGGTCCTATAACCTTTTCTCCATCCGTTTTTATTTTTCTCTTTATGTCGATTATGTAATAGTTTGTCAAAGAAGTGTCGACCTTAAAACCGTCCTCAAAACCCGATGTCGGATGTTGCTTAGCGATTATGAAATTGTCATTGTGTCCTACAGCAAAAACATATTCTGGCACCAATGTCAAACAGCTTGTCGAATATTCTTCAAGCTCTTCGCAGATAAATTGTTGTTCTTGAAGATCAATCCATAAAACCTTGTAACGTCCAATTATGGTGTCTGAAGAGCTGTCAAACAGGCCGAAACAGCCAGTCAATATCAAGCATGTTGTCCAAAGAAGTATTACGGAAGTAATTCGCCCTTTCATGAATTAATGTTGCCTACAACGTTCGTGTATGTGACGTTGTGGGGATAGGAGCCAAAATGAATGACCGTAGGGAATGATTTTGGCGACCTGCTCCGGCATTTGTCAACCGTGACCGAACGTTGTTTTGAAACACAAACTACAAATTACTCTGAACCCCCACAATGGCACATACACTTTGTTGCCAGCTGTGCGCCTGTCTCGCATTATGTTAGAAGTCTGTCTTTTAATTTTTCTTTTCTATTCTCCGGTCTTACGCTGAGCATAGTCAAGATGAATTCAGTCAACTTAATTTCATCAATCGTGATCTGTCCAAGCGAAATATTTAACTCCTGCGCTCCAATCTCTTTGCTTAAATTTGAAAATGATTTGGCAACCTTTCCTTTTTTAGTCGATGGTTCGTATTTCTCGTCAACTACTAAGCACACGAATTTCTGTCCTGAGATGTCGATCGGGTGGGCATCTTGAATCACGTCCCAATTAATAAAGTCTTTGTAAGTTGTCCGGTCAAAGATTCCGATTTCGTTAATTATGATTTGCGGTCGTCTGTCCAATAAGTGAAAAAGTCCGACAGGATAGCCGAGTCCGAAAAAACCAATGTTCAAGTACCAAACCCATGTCGGAGTGTCGGTCTTTGTCAACATGAAGAATCCACCGATAACGAATATTGAACAAAGGAGAATCAGTTTTATCGCGCTCCACGGAGACTTATATAGTTTAATGTCCATTGATTATAAGTCGAATCTGTCTTGGCGCATTGCTGGCAACGTTTATGTTTATGCAGTGCGGGGAATAGGAGGGCTTAAAAATGCAGCGCAGCGAAATGTTAAGCCCGACATACACGTCTCTGTCCCCCATAACCGAACTACATTGTGAAACATAAACTTTAATTTAACACCGAATCCCCGCATTGCATAAACATTTTTGTTGTGTGCTGGCGCTCTTAAACCAAACTGATTCCAGTCCCCTTGTCAAACAAGTAGTAAATATCTCCGTCACTTGTTTTAACACGAACCCTCTCAAAATCCATTGTATCTACGAACTGTTTTAGATTCTTATCCTTGATTTCGTTCTTACTGTCAGCTGTGACTTTCATTGGAAAGTTGTCAGCGTTGGGATTTTTCGTATGAATATAAACGCAGTCTTGTCCGCTGTCATTTTCATCAATCATAATCCACAGCTGAAAGTCGCGAGGGTAAGTCTGCAATCTTTGTTTTAACTGGTCGAATGTCTCGAGGATTTGTCCGAGATACATTTTTCTTGTCTCCCAGTTCTTGTTTCCCTTTCCGTCCCAGTCAAAGTGAGTATGCCAAAGGTCAAACCAACTCTTTGGTCCACCTGAAAAATCTAAATTTAGTTCTTTGTTCATTGTCTCAACTGTCCAAGAGCGCTTGCATACAACGTTTATGTTTGTGACGGCTTGGGTTTTCGAAGCGCTTCACTGTCCCGCGTTGCTGAACGAAATTAAGAAAACAAAACTTCAAACCTACACACAACCCCAAGCTGGCATAAACATTTTGTTGGCAGTAGTTGCATCACACCAATCTAATTTATAGTCCATCGTCTCTGTCGGATAACCAATCACGGTATTTGTTTTTGTAACTGTCTCTTGTCACCGTGTCCTTTAATATAAAATCTATTCCTCCGTCATATGGTGCCACAACTATGTCGTTGTCAACAGATATAAAGAAGACTCTAACGTTGTCTTGTGCAATGTCCCTTAATACGTTGTCCCAATTTCCTTTGAGCCAAACCGATTCACTAAACCGTGGTTTATAAGTCTGTCCTTGGTCGTAGTCCTCGGGACTTAACTTATGCAAATCAATATTGTCCAAGTACGTAAATGAAAATTGTTTAATGGAATTGACGTCTTCAAGTGAATCAAGGTCTGTGTGTCCTTCATAATGATATTCACCTGTCACAATTAAAACTTTTGAATTGTCTCCAAGAATGTCGGTAATAATCGAGTTTTGTCGGTTTAACAAAATTCTCCATTCTTCCTCATTGTCGGCATACCGTTTTGATTCGTGTAAACTATGAATTCTAAACCACCTGTCCGAGTAGTCATGTTTGAATAGATGTGCTATCGGTATTGTCTTAGGATACCTACTTGTCCAAAGTGTTTTAAATTGTTCTCTTGTCATTATGCAATTACTGCCAACGTTTGGCTATAATGTCGTTGCCGGAATAGGAGCCAAGCAAATGGAGCGCAGCGACATGGCTTGCGCGACATACTTTTCTGTCCCCGGATACCAAACGTTTTACGAAGATAATATTTTACGTTTACACATCACCTGGCAATGCATTATAGCTTGTGTTGTGTGCCCGTTTGCTTAATTACTCGTTTCACTTACACGTCAATTGTCCACGAAGGCACTTCCCCTCAACAAAGGCCGTTTGCAAATTGTCCGACGGAGTGATTAACGCTCCCACGTAATGAACGATATGCTGCGCGGCGCGGGTGAAAAAACACGTCACTGTCCCACGAAGCTGCGTCTTTGTCCACGAAAACAAATTTGATTTTGAAACGGAAACCTGGAAAGCGCGCGGTTGCATTTAACGGCCGACCCGAAGGTCATGCAAATGGAACACAACGTACTTGTGTTTATGCAGTGCGGGCCAGTCGGGACTTAGGAATGAAATGACTAAGGCCGACAACTCCACACTGTTCCACGCACTCACACGAATTTAAAATTTTATTTTCAGATTCTATCCCGCGTGCCCGCATTGCTTAAACACGTTGTTGTGTGCTGGCGTTGATTTCGTCTGTTGATTTAACCGTCATTGTCGGCGATCACGTCCACCGTGAATAAAAGGCCGAAGAAGTTTTCCTACGAAGTACAAGATGTCGCGCGTGATGAAAGTGTTTGTGCGCGTCTGGCGTTGACTTGCTGTCAACCGTTTAATGAAACTCAATGATCACCGAAAGTTTTCGAAGCCGTCAACCCGTGCGGCTGGAGATGAGATGAACGAAGAAGTATGTAACACGGCCGACGTGTATTTTTTAGAACGCTTGCACACAACGTACTTGTGTTTATGCTGTGCGGGCCAGTCGGGACTTAGGAATGAAATGACTAAGACCCGACAACTCCACACTATCCCACACACTCACACGAAATTAAGATTTTATTTTCAGATTTTATCCCGCGTGCCCGCATTGCTTAAACACGTTGTTGTGTGCTGGCGTTGATTTCGTCTGTTGATTTAACCATCACTGTCGGCGATCACGTCCACCGTGAATAAAAGGCCGGAGTAATTTTCCTACGAAGCGTAACAATGTCGCGAGAGATGAAAGTTTTTGAGCGCGTCCGGCGTTGGCTTGCCCGTCAACCGTTTAATGAAACGCTAATATCACGGAAGTTACTCGAAGCCGTCAACCCGTGCGGCGGGAGATAAGATGAACGAAGAAGTGTGTAACACGGCCGACGAGAATTTTTCAGAACGCTTGCACACAACGTTTGAGTTTATGCAGTTGCGGGACTAGGAGGGTTTAAAAATGCAGCGCAGCGGAATGTTAAACCCGACCTGCTGCGAAATTGTCCCCCGTGACCGAACTGAATTTGAAACATACACCTAAATTTAACACCACACCCCGCAATTGCATAAACTTTTTGTTGGCGGTAGTAATTTTACACCCTATCTTTTTAAAGACGGGATAAGTCGGAACTTCGTTGTCGTAACTGGTAGTGTTAGTTTACTCAAGTCGAACATTAATGATGTAAACATGAATTCCTTTCCGTCCTTCAGTTTTAATTTTAGGTATCCGTAATTTGTCCACGGAGCAGGCCAACGTCCCCGGTTATCAACTTGATTTTTGTAATAGATTCCAAGATTTAGTTCACTATTCTCGATGTCCTTGAATTCGTAATTGAGGTTCTCGTCCTTAGTCTTAATCGTCAAACTGTCTTGCCCCCTGTCCACGTGTACTATTGTTCCCCAGTTTTGAAGTAGATATGTAGTGTGTAAGTAAATGGCCGGGAGAGAAAACCCAATACAAACAAGTACAAATGTCGTTGCTAAAAACACAATGTTGTTTAAGTCGAATAGGCCAAATAGTCCTCCGATAATTGTCCCAACAAATGCAAGTAAAAATGTAATCAGCCCCTTCTCAAATGATTTGATTTGGTGTCGTCCGTTAATTTGAAACTTGTCCGTCATAAAAATTATTACCGCCAACGTTTATGTTTATGCAGTTGCGGGTCTAGGAGGGTTTATAAATGCAGCGCAGCGGAATGTTAAACCTGACCTACTGCGAAATTGTCCCACGTGACCGAACTGCATTTTGAAATACAAACTACAATTTAATTCTATCCCGCAATTGCATAAACATTTTGTTAGCGGCTGGCGGCATAGCTTCATCATTGTCCCGTGTTGTCAAACAGTCCGTAGAGAGTCATAAATACTCCCACGGTCAACAGTGTCCATTTTGACATCTTGAATTGTGCCTCAGTCAGTCCAAGAGGAATGTCTCGTTTCTCTCGTGCTGTCCGCGGTTTGTCCATTGCTTGGCATGTCAAACCTATTATAAGTGAAATGAGTCCAACCATGATGATGTCAATATTCATGTGTCGTAAGTTGTCCGAAGCCGCTTGGCGCTAACGTTAGTGCATGAGCGGTGGCGGGTCTAGGAGCCAAGCAAGTGAGCGTAGCGAAACGGCTTGCGCGACCCGCACGTCATTATCCCACGACACCAAACGTTAATTGAAAACTAAAGCTACTAATTTACACCGAACCCCGCCATTGATTATGCACAGTGTTGCGCGTCTGTGCTTGCTGACCTCCATTATTCATCTGGGTCCCAGCTCAATTCTTTTTCTTTGTCAGGCGTCCAGGCCTTAAGGCGCTGTCCTAACTTGTTGAGAGATGACGGCAATGATTTGATGTAGAACTCGCTACGCTGATACTGAGGGATGTCCGCGCGGTTGTCAACGATTATTCTTATGGCGGAGAGTCCCGATGGGTCTAAACACGAAACCTTTAAAAGCATGTAGTAAGCCCAGTTAGTTGGTCCACCGATCTTGTCCTCACCTAATTCATAGGTTATCACGTCTGATTGGCCCTTAGGGAAGTTTAACAGTCCTTCTCCGAATATTTTGAAGTTGTCTTCATAGCCCCAGAAGTCCAATGATGCAAATGTGTCCCCGTTCGATAGACTTATTCGGTACTTATAGAGTCCGTCGTCATCAGGCTCACTAATTACTTTGATGTTGATTCCTTGTCTCATCTGTCCTGCAAGCATGACGCACAACGTTTGGCTATAAGGCGTTGCCGGAATAGGAGCGCTAATAAATGACCGAAGGGAATGTTTAGCGCGACCTGCCGGGTCTGTCCCACGTGACCAAACGTGATTTGAAAGATAATACTTTTCGTTTACTCTAAACCCCGGCAATGACTTATAGACTTTGTTGTGTGCTGGGCGTTTGAACCATGTTTTGTAAATCAAAGGTCACTTGTCCTCCTTGTTCTCAATAAAGTCCCAAGGAATGTTTCTCTTAAAAGCCTGAATGCTTTCCTCCATTAATTCTAGAGAAACGTCCCTTGTATAAACCGTTATTGTCCTTGTCTTGTCCGTGTCGTCACGAAAAATCTCAATAACGAGTTGGTCATTTCGATAAATCTCGACTCCAACTCCGTCCCTTCTGTTTACGTCACTCGCGACAACAATTCTGTCTTTTGGTTCCATGTTCAATGTCTGTCTTGTCCCAAACGCCTTGCACACAACGTTTGGCTATGACCAGTGGCGGGTGTTCGAAGTGCTTCATTGTCCCACGAAACCAAACGTAATTTTAAAACTAAACCACGAATTTACACTAAACCCGCCATTGGTTATAGCTTTTGTTGGCAGCCGTAACCTTCAACTGTTCATTTTCCTTTGTCCCGTGGTCAAATATGTTTTCCATTGTCTCACGTTGTCCATTGTCAATGCATAATTTATTGTCGGGTTATTCCACTCGAATAAAACTTGCCCGACTCTTTCTCCGTCAGCGGTCTCCGTGTCCCATGTAAAATAGTCAGAGCCAATTAATATGAATGCAAAATTGTCCAATGTCTCAAGTCTGAGTTTCTCGTTTAAGACTTCGTCACAAATGTTAACAAGATGTCGCGGCTCTATAATAAATTCTCCTTCATCAATCATGTCAACGACTTTCCAATAAGGTCTAACCTTGTCGGTCGTCACTGTGTCAACGTTCTCTAACTCACTTACGTCAATGAGTCCAAGTAAATAGTCCCTTATTTGTGGTTCAGTCATTTGTCTGAATCGTCAGCGGTTATGGCTGCCAACGTTTATGTATGTGACGTTGCTGGTCTTTGAAAGACCAGACTGTTTCCCGTAACAAAACGTTATTTGAAAACTAAAACTACAAATTTAGACTGCACCAGCAATGGCACATACATTTTGTTAGCGCCAGTTGCATCGTTGCATCCATGATTTACATTCTTGTGAATATCTCCGATTCATAGGGATTCCCGTTCGCAAATTTTGAATTCATAATACCTTGGCAGATTAACGTATTGTGATCGACGAATTGTCCACAATAACTCCTAAATAGTTCACGTTCACCATTCCTAAATTCTATGTCAATGTCATAGAAACCAACAGAAGGTCTTTTGTACACACCGGTCAGCAAACTTGTTTCCGTGTCCACATTGATACCATTATCCTTTTCTGTTACCCTTATGAGTTCAACAACTCCGTGATCTCTAAAAGAGAGTTTGTCATAGTAAGTTGTCCAAATTAAATTTCCTCCAGCAACAATGTCCGTGGTAACTTTAGTGAATGTTCTAAATTCCTCATTTAAAATTTTTTCCATCTCTGTCCCTGTAGCAATTGGCGCTAACTACCGGATATATGCACCTCCGAAATATATATGCACCTCAGGTGCATATATATTAGATACGGCATAAGGCAGTTGCTTCCCAAATTTACGGAATTTCCGCTTCCTTCTACACCCTCCAAATCGTCCGGCTGACTCACAATGTATGTCACCAGTCGCGGTTCCCATCAAAAGCCTGTTCTTTGTCCGGTAGTATCAACGGTCAATAGAGTGAGGATTTAATAGTATGGTGTGAGTAATCTTATTTGCTCATTCCTCCAACTTACCATCCCGAGCTGAGCTGGCCATTCACCGGTTGCCAACCCGACACACTCACTCATCCACTCTATATAATATACACCACCTTTCCAGCCCACCTCCAACCTCGCGTTTTACAACGCCGCACCCGGCTTGTTGCACTCGCCTTCCAGACTTTTACTTTCTTTAACCCGACCGAAGGCCATCACCATGCCGCCAGGAACATTGTCGGGGCCGTCCGCGCCAACGTCGCACAGGAAAAGTTGCGACCTCCACTAAGTTCGGTTGCGACCTTCACTCGGAAAAGTTGCGACCTCGTTCGGGAAAAGTTGCGACCTCGTATCGGTCAAAATAAACTTGCTACCGGTTTTCTTCCACTTCGAGTCCGCCAGGTTGAAATGGCATCCGGAATTGTTGGGCATGCGTACCCGCCAACATGAAATGCGTGTGGGAAAAGTTGGGCATGCGTACCGGTCCTGTCAAAACCACTCAGGTAACTTGCGACCTCGGCCAGGAAAAATTGAAATGACTACCGGTTCGGTTGCGACCTCCTACCGGAAACTTGCGACCTCGCACCCTACAGGTTGGGCATGCCACCAGGTAAACATGAAACGCGACGAATAAAACATAAAACGCAGCCAGGTAAAGTTGGGCATGCGTACCAGTTCGCTTGCGACCTCCATCGGGAAAAGTTGCAATGAGCACCAGTTCAGTTGCGACCTCCACCCGGAAATGTTGCGACCTCGTACCGGTTCGGTTGCGACCTTGGCTGGGAAAAGTTGCAACGTCCACTGGGAAAAGTTGCAACCTAGTACTGGCCAAGTGCAGAGTCTGTTCGATGAGCTGTGTCAATTGGTAAACACTTAATGGATATACTGGAAGACTTGTTGCTTTTGACGTTGGACTTCATCATTTACACTGACGGGCTTTTTTGCACAAGTCTGAAGGACTTGAATATGATAACCACCGGTGCAACCGGTGGTGATACTGGCAGAAGCTTCCCAACCCCGAAGGGGTTGAATGTAATCGTGTATCAATTGAACCCCCTTCGGGATTGCGTATGTGTAGCGTGCATGTCCCGCGAGTAACACTCGCAATTATTAACGTTGAAGCCTTTCATGCTTCTGCGAGTTCTTCTACACTGACGGGGCTTTTCTGCGCAACTCCGAAGAACTTGAATATGATAACCATCGGTGCAACCGGTAGTGAATGGCTGCAGAAGCATCGCAGTTGAAACGTTTACCTTCATCAATCGCTATTTGCCCGCGACTTCAACAGTCCAATTCCGGAGCTGAAGAAGATAAGGCCCAGGATTGCCAGCGCCCAGGGACTAAAACCTGAATAGTTTCTGCCAAAGATACCAAGCACTCCCAGGATCAGTCCCGCAATTCCCACAATGGTTAACAGGAATCCAATACTTTTAATCATTGACGACTAAATGTTTTCGTAGATCTTTTTACCGACCTGTTTTCCTACTTTCACGGCGCCACTTTTAAGCTCCTTGTTCTCCGGAAGCTTTGGTTTATCAAGGGCCTTGTCCAGCGCGTTGATCGCGGCTGCCGCAACGAGCCCGCCGACAACATACCAGGCAACCGTCAGGATCTTCGTGTCGGTAGTACGGTTCGTCGGCGCTTCTGGTAACCCAAGTTGTTTTGGCAGTGCAACAGCGCCAACCCCTGCAGCCAGTCCCAACAACGTTCCGCGCAAAAGTGTGTTCGTTGAATCTGATCCCTTTGCCATTCCGTAGAATAATGAGTTGGTTACCAGGTCGCCGGCAAGCGGGAAAAATTTCGTCACCGTTTGGGGCATAAAATCATTACCCTTCATGAGCTTAGCCAGGGCATTCTGACCCAACAGGTCAAGACGCGGAGCATCTGCTTTAACTTTCTTTATAGTCTCATTAAGGAGCGTAAGGGCCAGGGCACCTGCCAGGCCGCCAAGAGTTGACGAAGCTTTCATATCTGGTGAATTATTGTTTTCTGCAATCAGATTCAACGCAAAAAACAAGTGCCAACCATTAGGTTAACGATGTGCTGTGATAATATTCCGGATTTTCATTTCGCGTTCAAGCCATTCCTCGTCTTCGCTTTCTTGCACAAGTTCCTTCGCAGGAACTCCTTTAGAGAATGCAATTGCACCGATGCGTCCCTGGCCATTAAATAATACATCCGGAATGATGTCGGCGATCGGATCGGTATAGGCCTCCGTCGGAGAAATGATCTTCCAATTTTGCTTTCGTATAAAATCGATCAGATCATTAATGAACATCGCGGCAAGATCATTTTCATGGAGAAGAAGCACGTGCTTCGGCGATCGCCCGATCGTTTTGCGGGCAATCGCATCATAGAATTGAATGCTGTTCCAGATGTGTTCGATGTAAAAGTCGCGGAGCTTATCATAATCAACGTTCAGGCTGTCTGCTTTCGCACGATTCACAAGCGTGTTGATATACCAGTCATAGTTGTCAATGGTAACATATCCGTTTTTCAACCCAAGCGCACCAAGATGATTGCGAATTGAATCCCGGACAGGACGAGTTCGGCCTTCGTCAAGAAAGGGGTATCGGAAGAATGGTGTATAACCCGCCATCTTGTCCAGACGATTATGTGCTTCCGTGATACCGTCAAGATAATTCTTACAACCCTGCCGGTGGATCCATTGATGTGTGTGCGTATGGTTGGCGATGAGATGACCGGCATCGGTATACGCCCGCAACCTGTCTGCACCATCATCATCGATTTGTTTGGTGATCACAAAGAAAGCAACCTGGTCAACGTTGGAAGTTTTCAGCTGCTCAATGATCCTTGAAGTTCGGGTATTGCCATCGTATATTTTGGATTGCGGGGTAGGGGCGTCATCGAAGGTGATGGCGATTTCCTGTGCGATCGCACGGTTAAGAAAAAGAGTTAGAACGATGTACGCTAAAATTTTCATTCGGGAATTTATTTAAAGATCGGCATAGAAGAAAAGCGGCAATTCAACAGGGCACAATTTTAACTTTACCTGGGTTATGTGGCGACCAAAACACCATGAATTCTGGAACTCGCATGTATTCCATTTGCCGGTTTACATATACTGGTTATGGTTGTCGCTGAAAGCGCGCTCTCCCTTTTTCTTCAGCGCCGCAAACCCGGTGATCGAAACCGGCGGTTTACTGGGGGAGTCAAAGATCGACATACTAAACAGGATCGATCGCGTTTATATCCCTGAAACCATTTATTACAGCACCGCGCCAACACTTGAAAAAGTGCTCTATGATATTAACGCCCGCAATATACGTTTTCCATTTGTACTTAAGCCAGATATCGGTCAGGGCGGATGGCTCGCAGAAGTGATTTACAATCAGCAACAACTCGCGCGTTATCTCTCTATGATCAGGATGCCTTTCCTTCTACAGGAATTTATTGCAGAGCCGGAGGAGTACGGCTTGCTTTATTACCGGATGCCCGGCGCTGTGGGCGGCGTGATCAGTTCGCTCGCAGTGAAAAAGTTTTTGTCCGTTACCGGCGATGGCGTGTCATCCGTTTGGGAGTTGATGCAGCGTGATGAACGTGCGCGACCACAGATTTCGCGGGTGAAGGGAAATGCCGTGATTGATTTACTTTGGGTGCCCGCGCGTGGAGAAGTAATACGTTTAAGCGAAATAGGAAATCATTCGTATGGAACGACCTTTCACGATGCGAGAAATCTGATTGATTCACAATTGACAGCGAAGATGGATGAAATCTGCAGTCGTATTGATGGTTTCTATTTCGGTAGGTTTGATATTAAATGCCGGGATGAACAGGCTTTAAAGAGTGGAGACTTCAAGATCCTCGAGTTAAATGGTGTTGGCTCGGAACCGCTGCACATCTTCGATCCGGGTATAAGTGTTATGTCAGCTTACCGCGATGCATTACGCCATTGGGGGATCATCTACGAGATCAGCAAGTGTAATGTATCCCGGTATCCGTATATGAAATTAACCGATGCCCTGAAGTATTTCAGGAATTTCGTTCGCTTTCAGCGAATGCATTCCCAGCGGTTGACCATTGGAAACTAGAACCAGATGCGTGTTCCGATCCCGGCCTTTACAAGTTTGTCAAGCCCGAGCGTTGATGTGTTGGTAAAATAACTGACGAGGTATAAGTCGTTCATGTTAAATTCAATGTACGCGCTCATGCGATGGAAACGACGTTCATGAAAATACACATTCACGGATTGCTCAACCGCCACATGAAACCTGAGGTTCGTGTGCCACCAGTAATAGTTGCTCTCGAAGTAATCCGGCACATTCGATTTAAAATTTTCGCCCGTGTGATAGCTTACCATCACACCAACATCGATGGGATGAATGATCACCAGTTCCGATACTCTGACAACAGCAGGTACACAAAGAAATTTACCAGTGAAGATATCAAGATTACCGCCCAGGTTTTTAGGTACGTTGCCATAATGAAAACTCATTCTCGCTCTTGACTGAAAAACATCGTAGCCGAGACCAGCGCTCAGATAACCAATGCTACCCGCGTGTTGCAAGGCAAGAAAGTCTGGTTTTAAAAATGATTTCTGACTGAAGGCTTCTGATGCGACAAGAACCAACAGGGCTGTGAACACAACGTTAATACGAAATGATTTCATGATAGATCTTCCCCTTCACAATTTTCAACAGAACAAATGATTGTAGCTCGAATGAATGGCTCGTCATGTAGCGAACGCCGTCCTCGTATGGAAACCCATCTTTGAATTCATGGATGTGGCCGTGCAGAGAAATGATCGGCTTCTTCTCGCGAAGCAGTTGCGTGTAATCGGCTTCAAGATCTTTATCGAAGTCATCATCGAACGGTGGAATGTGCGACACGGGAACATAATACTGAGTTCCGTCGTCTTTTGAGAATTCTTTTCTTAACCACGTCATATCCGGAATCGTCCCTGGTGCATATTCACGTCCGTTGGTATTATGCGCGATGAATTTTACCTTGTTATATATGAACGAGAAGTTGAGTGGCCCAAACATGCGTTCGAATGTTTCTTCGCCTTTGGCTTGCACGTCGTGATTACCCACAACACTAATGAATGGTTTGTTCAGCGTGGATAGGATATCTTCGATTTGCTCGAATTCCTCCAGCAGCCCGAAGTCGCTGATATCGCCAGCCATGAGCACGAAGTCAATGGAGCTGATGGCGTTCGCGGTATCGATAAATGACTCAAGCTCTTCGTAAAACCGTTGCGAGTCACCGACGAATGCGATGGTGATCGTGTCGTCGCCCGGCGTAGCGAATAGCTTATCCAGATTCTTTTGATTGAGATTTACCGGTGTGTCCTGATCGTACACCTGATTCGGACTGTACTCAAGCAAGTCGCACCGGACTAAAAAAAATATCACTAACAGTGCAACGCCAACCCCTCGTATCGTCATGTATGAGTATTTCGTATGTAGAACTTGATCTACAAGTGATTAAGCAAGTTGACTGGTCTGAACGCCTGGCCGGGCATTGCGGTAATATGAATCGAGAATTAAGCTTACAATCGATTTAATATCGAGCTCACTTTGCTCTACTGTATGTTTAAGAATTCCTTCTTTTGACAGAAAATACTGGCGTTTTCCGTTGATCTCACGCACCTCGAAGTCGTAACCTTCACCTTTGTAATACAGTTGTTTCATAACGCAATCGTTTTAGTGCTGGTATTACTTTAAAATGTATGCCTGCTTTAATGTTTGCAAACACCAGCTGTTACAACCTTTCAGATGTTTAATTTTGGTTGATGTAACTTTTGCCAGGTATTTGCCTCGACTTGATGGCACTATCAAAAGAAGATATGCGTTAACCGTTGTGGAAAAAGTCAACACCAACCAGAGAAGAATGCAGCGATTGATTGTCCTCCTTTTATTTATTTCTTCCTTTAGCATATCCAACGCACAGACCCTGGAGTCTTTATTGTTGCTTCGGCAGGACACGCTGAAAAAGGACACCGTGAAAGAATCTCCGTCTTCGGTACCAGCGGGGAATGATCAGTTATCTGCTCCGCGCAATTATTACAACCTGCTGAAGAATAAAGAAAGCCGCAAGGGGTTGTTTACAATCCATAAAGTTGCTGATAACTACTACTTCGAGATTCCAGACAGCTTGCTCGGTCGAGATCTTTTAATCGTGAGCCGGATTGCACAAGGCGCCGCGGGAATGCGGCCAGGTTATTCCGGTTACGCCGGAGACCAGATCGGTAGCAGGATCGTGCGTTTCGAAAAAGGCCCGGATCATAAGCTGTTTCTCCGACGCATAACATACGAGGACAATGTAGGCGACAGTTCAAACGCGATGTATGATGCAGTGTTGCGATCAAACCTCCAGCCTCTTGTGGCAGCCTTTGGTATAGGTGCGTATAGCCCTAACGGTAGGGGACAGGTAATCGAGGTCACCGATTATCTGAACGGTGATAATGATATCCTGTTTTTTAATTCCGGTGCGCGAAACAGCATGCACGTCGGCGGCTTAATGCGCAACATGAGCTATATCAAAGATGTGAATGCGTTTCCGCTGAATATTGAGCTAAGGACGATCAAGACGTATCGCGCATCCAACGCCGACAAGACATATACACTTGAATTGAACACATCCTTTGTGCTCCTACCTAAGAAGCCGATGCGTAAAAGGTTTGCTGATCCGCGCGTGGGGTACTTCTCCGAACGGTATACTGACTACAACGCGAATCCTCAGGGCGTAAAAGAAGTTACGTATATAAAGAGATGGCGTCTTGAACCAAAGCCGGAGGATGAAGAACGGTACAAACTTGGCGAACTTGTAGAACCACAAAAGCCGATCGTTTACTATATCGATCCTGCAACACCGAAGAAATGGATTCCATATCTGAAGCAGGGCATCGAAGACTGGCAGGTCGCTTTTGAGAAAGCGGGATTCAAGAACGCTATCATCGCGCGTGAGGCTCCATCTGCCAACGAGAATGCGGGTTGGAGTCTGGAGGACTCACGACACTCGGCGATTGTTTACAAACCATCCACACATGCTAACGCCGCGGGGCCGGTTGTTACAGATCCACGGAGTGGTGAGATTCTGGAGAGCCACATTAACTGGTATCACAACCTCATGTCTATACTTCGTGACTGGTACATGGTGCAATGCGGGCCAACAGATGCACGAGCACAACAAATGACTTTCGACGATGCGTTGATGGGTCAGTTGATCAGATCCGTAGCCGCACACGAAGTAGGTCACACACTCGGGCTTACACATAACTATGGAGCAAGCTCGGCAGTACCGGTAGAAAAACTGCGCGATCGCGAGTGGCTTGAGGTCAACGGACACACACCTTCGATCATGGACTATGCGCGGTTCAACTATGTTGCACAGCCGGAAGACAGTGTAACGGAAAAAGGATTGATCTCGCGCATTGGTGCGTACGACATCTGGGCAATTGAATGGGGCTATCGTTGGTATCCCGAAATTGAAACACCTGAAGAGGAGATTCCACTTCTAAACAAATGGGTTGTTGAGAAGATGGAAAACAAAGCGCTGTGGTTTGGAAGTGAATTCATCAGCGATGATCCACGTGCACAAACCGAAGACCTTGGCGATAATGCAATGGCTGCTGGTGAATACGGAATTAAAAACCTTCAGCGTGTGGTAAAGAGCCTGATGGACTGGACGTACAGACCAAACGAAGGGTACAAACATCTTGATAACATGTACAACACTGTTGAAACGCAGTTTGAGTATTACGTCGGCCACGTTATCACCAACATCGGCGGGATTTACGAGACACCAAAAACGGCAGATCAGGAGGGAGCCGTGTTCGAGATGGTACCGTTGTCGAAACAAAAACAGGCAATGGCGTTCGTTGATAAGCATGTATTCACTACGCCACAGTGGTTGCTCGATACCCTCATACTTGCGCGCATCGGCGAATCGCCGACACAAACTGTAAGTCAGGTTCAGGCAATGGTATTAAATCATATGCTGAGCCCCGGAACACTCTCACGCCTTGCGGTGCATGAAGCGATGTATCCGGAAAGGGCGTACTCAATGGTCGCGTACTTCAACGACATTGATGAAATGATGTGGACTGAGTTGAAGACGTTGTCGCCGATAACAATTTATCGTCGCAACCTCCAGCGTGCTTATGTGGACAAGTTGATCGATCTGGCGTCGAGACCGAATCGTGATTACCGGGATGTCGGACCCATCCTCAGTGGCAAGTTTGAAAGCATGCGCCAGTTAATTGAACGTGCGATCCCCAGGATTAAAGATCCCATAACGCAATACCACCTTCGTTTTATCCAGGAAAAATTATCTGCTGCTAAAGCAAACTAGTCCTGGCGTAATTCGAAATCTTCTTTGTTATTTTGGATCATGATCATATCCAGACTTATTTTCTTTGCAGTCACGCTCAGCATGTCAGTAACTCAATGCGATAAACAACAGAATGTGTCCGTCGAAAAGATTGAATTTTCGACCTTAACCCGCGGTTACCAGAAGAGGATCACAATACGGGAAGATAGCGTCATTACTTCCGTTCAGGGACGGGGAGAAGACCAGGTTCAAAAACGTATTACGACAAAAGCAGAATGGGATAAGCTTGTTGATGCCGTTCGTACGATCGATGTAAGTAACGTTTCAGCGCTACAGTCGCCGTCGTCCAAGAGATCGTTTGATGGCGCAATGCATTCTTTGATCCGTGTTGTCACGAAGGAAGGTGAGACTTATGAACACGCGTTCGATGATGAAGAGCCTCATAAGGATCTACGCAGCTTTTTGAGGCTGATCTTAAGCATGGAATAGATCACATATTGATGTGGTAGACATCGCTCGCGTTCCGCTGAATGTCTCGTACTTCGAATCCTCCGGCTTGCGGGATGTCTTCGATCAGATCAAACTGCTGACAAGACTTAGGCAGCGCCTCGAAAACAAGAAGAAACGAATACGGCTGTCCATTTGGAATCGGCGTCCACAACGGAGCGAAGCTGATATTCTCTGCATGGACCAACCGGGTACGTACGCCGGTTGCCTTGTCCACCAGGAAGGTAGTCTTCCAAATGCGCAGCATCATATCGTCGCCCGTGTTGTTGTAATAGCAATGGACATAGACATACGAATCCTCCAGCACAGCTGGCGATATGGATGACAAAACCTCCGTATCAATATGCGGTTTGGTTTTTACTGGCGCTATTTCAACATTCCCGGATACCGGCAACATAGGCAGAGGTGGTTAAGTTTGACAGAGATGCAAAGTTAACCAATGTGTTTCGATACATACAATATTTTTGGATTACCGGGTGCAAAGAAATTTACGCCGGCATTGGGGATCCGTTCCGCGCAGGCGCATAAAAGGATTTCGAATCTGTATGACAAATGAAATTTTCTGCTACCTTTGTCTATTATGATCACAGCCAATAAAAATATCACAACAACGTTACGACCAAAAGCATTGGTGGTATTGGCTGTTGACCCGGGTATATGTTAGTTTTTACAGCTTAAACCTATACATGAAGCCCGGGTAATACCGGGTTTTTTTTTGCTACACTCGATTTGATTTATGTCCGACATATATAATTTAAGCCAGCTTGAGAATCGTCTTATTTCCGCCTACGCGGTGATAGACGACTACTGTGATGATTTCCTGCTGAGACGATCAGAGGTAGCGTCATTTATCAGCGCGAGCGATAAATTACTGAAGAAATTTTCGACGCATCAGGTGGATCAACCTTCGATTGACGATCCAAATGTGATTCGCAAAGTATTGCGTGATCAATTGTATTCTTATCTGACGCAGATTGATCTGATGAAAACGCAGACTGCTGAACAGTATGAGGAACTCGTGCATGAGCTGTCCGCATTTCTCTCAATGATGTCCAATAGCAGGCAGCTTATGTAATTTCGTTATCGTATAAGAAAAGGAATGTTATTGAGAGGGTGTTGTCGGTCGGTGTGAGATTAAATCCAGGAATGGAACCTCCTAAAATATAAAACCCCCGGACGGCTTCCGGGGGATTTTATTTACCTAACCTATACCTGAAGGTTGACTGTTAGTAGTCATAGAAAATTGTATAAAAAGCATGCCACGCATCCGCTCCGCTGCATAATGGCCGGTTGAAGACCAGGCATACGATTATTAGCGGTCATCTCCGTAAAGGAATGATGGTATGAAGCAGTTGGATACAGTGTTCGTGGTTGCAGGATTGTTAAGTTTATCAGTTTTGGTCGCTGTTTCATCGTGCGATGAGGGCGATCAAATAAATGAAGCGCCCATAAAGCCCACGCGGCAGCACGTCGCTTCAGCGCTTCAAAGCTCACACTGGAATGTCGCCTATTACTTTAAAGATAAAGATGAGACCGAGCAGTTCACCGGTTTCAGCTTCACTTTTCAGGGAGACGGCACCGTTCAGGTTGTCCGTAATAATGTGACGCTCGCCGGATCGTGGTCAAGCTTTCAGGCACCAAGTGATCAGTTAAAGCTAAATCTCGAATTTCAGCCGGTAGAATCATTCAATCTGCTCAATAGCGATTGGGTGGTGGTTGAGCAATCTGATCAGCGAATTCGCCTGGAGGATGTCGTCGCGAATAGCGAGATGACACTTGAACGAATCTGATATCGCATGACAGTCCTTAAATAAAAACAGCCTCCCGATAAGGAGGCTCTATTTCGAATTTTGTTTGTTCAGTTCAATGAATTCCCCGGACATCTTCCGGGGAATTTCATCAATTAGGAAACGTAATACCTTATCTACTGATAAAGAGTAAAGCGAGTGGTAAAAATGTTATGCCAAACCGGCTATATAGCCCGGGCGTGCATCCCAAAATCCTCTAAAAAAACGAAACCCCGCATCTGTTTGATGCGGGGCTCCTCCCTCCATGACTTTCCCACTTACTATATAATTGGAAGGTTGATTTTAAAAAAGAATTCCCCGGACGGCTTCCGGGGAAATTTATCCATATCCTAACCTTTTAAACCCCACTAGTTATTATGAATATGGTATAACATGATTATTAAAAACCATGCCTGGGAAAATCCACTTAAAAAACGACCCATTATACCATTTCGTTCATCACATCATAGAAATTTTTCCCGGTTGTGTGAACCGGTTTGTGTGCGGGCGTGAGCATCCTACGGCTGGCAAGTGGACCAACGTCCCTTAGTTGCTCCCCGTTTTTCATAACCGGTATAGTTCTTTTTAATTACACAAATGGGTTGAATAGAGGGGAAGTTATGAAAACGAAATTATTAAGCTGGTCGCTGCTGCTAACCATATTTCTGTTACATGGTTGTGCGAAAAATCCCGTTACCGGGAAACGCGATTTTATGTTGATGTCTGAAAGCCAGGAGAAGGCATTGGGTGCTCAATCTGATCCGCAGATTATTGCTACCATGGGATTATACGAAGATCCTACGTTACAAAAATTTATTAAGGAGAAGGGACAACAAATGGCGGCGGTGTCGCACCGCAAAGACCTGAAATATGAATTCAAGATTGTTGATTCTCCGGTCGTTAACGCGTTCGCTGTACCCGGCGGTTATGTTTACTTCACGCGCGGCATCATGGCGCACTTCAACAACGAAGCTGAGTTTGCCGGCGTGCTCGGTCATGAGATAGGGCACATCACAGCGCGTCATTCCGCGAAGCAATATAGTAACGCCATGCTTGGACAAATTGGCCTGATCGCAGGTTCTGTTCTGTCGCCAACTTTTGCACAATATGCTGAGCTGGCAGGACAGGGCATGCAGCTTCTGTTCCTGAAGTTCGGGCGTGATGCGGAAAGCCAGTCCGATAAACTTGGGGTAGAGTATTCTACCAAGATTGGTTATGACGCGGAAGAGATGGCTGGATTTTTCAGCACACTTGACCGGTTGAGCGCAGATGCTGGTCAGGAGATTCCTACATTTTTATCAACACATCCGGATCCGGCTGACCGCGAAAAGAAAGTAGCCAGACTTGCCAACGAATGGGACCGCAAGACCGATAAGGATTTAAGCGTAAACCGCGACAGCTATTTGCGGATGATTGATGGGATTATCTATGGCGAAGATCCGAAGCAGGGGTTCGTGGAGAACAACATGTTCTTTCATCCTGTGATGAAATTTCAATTTCCAATTCCGGCACAATGGCAGGTACAGAACACGCCACAGCAGGTGCAGATTGTAGAACCGCAAGGACAAGCTTTTATGTTGCTGACACTTGCCGAGGGCAACGACCTTGAAGCAGCCGCTGAAAGCCTGCTGCAGAAGTATCAGCTTTCCCCGGCTCAGTCCGGGCGTGAAACCGTTAACGGACTAAACGCAATTGCAATCATCGCCGATCAGAATGCGCAACAAGGTCAACAACAACAGGCATCTGTACGGACACTCATCTATTTAATTCAATATGGCGGCAACATCTATGCGATGATCGGCGCATCCGCAAAACAGAATTTTGATACCTATGCCAGGACCTTTCAGAATACAATGCGGAGCTTCAATGAACTCACCGACCAGGAAAAGATTACACGTCAGCCGGAACTTGTTCGCATCAAGACAATTGATAACGCAACGACGCTACAAAGCGCTTTGACACGTTTCCAGATGCCACAAGATCGTCACGAAGAGATCGCGGTGCTGAATGGCATGAGATTGAATGATCGTCTTGAGGCGGGCACGTTGATCAAAGTGATCGAGAGAGGTACACCGCTAACAGTGAAGCGGTAATTAAAACCAAAACGTTATGGCATTTATAGTAATAGTTGTTGTTGTGCTGATCCTTGCATTCTTTCTTTGGAGAAGCTATGGAAATAACAGAAAGCAGACAAATGAAAAAGGACGGCCGGGTTCCAATCCAAACCCGAACACGCCGTCTTCGAGTGAACGCTTGTGAAGTAAGTCATCGTAACGCGGGAATCGTTCCTTCATCTGCGTGACGTTGGTTCATCAATGTTTTGCCGGCCTGCATGATCAAAAATCCAGCTACGACGGTA
This sequence comes from Chryseosolibacter sp., assembly GCA_035628595.1. Taxonomy (GTDB): domain Bacteria; phylum Bacteroidota; class Bacteroidia; order Cytophagales; family Cyclobacteriaceae; genus Chryseosolibacter. The sequence goes on along the minus strand of DASPJN010000061.1, from coordinate 10,090 downwards.
CCAACCATCACCAGTATCATCGGTATAGCCGTTCCGTTGTGAAATGCGCTTACAAGTGCCGATGTAACGCCACCCATCGCCATACGGAAACTTCCCAGTAATGAGGCTGCACTTCCGGTATTTCTCGAAAAAGGCGCAAGCGAAAGCGCAGTGGCATTAGTATTAGTGATGCCATGCGCTGCCAGAAACAATGCGATCAGCGCAATCAATGCTGTTACATTAAGCCAGGACATAAGCGCGCCGCTGATTAATACGGCGCCCACAACAATCTGGTAAATGATTGTTACACGAATGATCTGTTCGCTCGAGAAATGTCGCAGCAGCAGGTGATTCATTTGTGTTGATCCGATGATAACTCCGCCGATCAACGCAAACACCCATCCGTACTCTTTCTCTGATAAATGATGCAGATTCATGAAGACATCGGCAGATCCTGCAATGTAGGCGAACGGTGCCGCCGCAATCAATCCCCCGCCAAGGCAATACATAACGAAACGAGGATGTTTTGCAACCTCATAGAACGATGATAGCACTGCTTGTGGTCTCAACGACAGCTCTTTGTTCGCAGGTCGGCCGTCTGGCAGAACCTTGTATGCCAGCCAAAGAATAAGAACAGTAACGACGGCCAATGCAATGAACACCGACTGCCATCCGGCGAAGCTCATCAGGTAACCGCCTACTGTTGGCGCAATCATGGGCGACACAGCGACGACTAACGTCATCCATGAAAATGCCTGAGCGCTTCTCTCAATCGGGAATAGATCCCTCACGAAGGTCTGGGCTGCAACCATTCCAACACATCCGCCGAGTGCCTGGATGAAACGCATGGCAATCAGCGCATCCGCGGTGCTTGTAAAGGCGCAACCTATCGAGGCGAGCACGTAAACAGCCAGTCCGATAAAGAGTGGTTTCTTTCTGCCAAAGCGATCCAGTAACGGGCCGTATAAAAGTTGCCCCGCGGCAATACCGATGAAATAAGATGTAAGTGAAAGCTGGACATGGGCAATAGTTGTGTTGAGATCTTTGGCTATGACCGGAAATCCCGGCAGGTACATGTCGATTGCAAAGGGGCTGATGGTTGACAGAGCGCCGAGGATGAGGATTATTTTCGCTTGTTCTTTTTTAGTCATAGTGCAATAACCCTAACTGACACTTATGGGGAAAGGTTGCAAGACAACGTGGGTATTTCAGCAATTTTTCAAAAATGTTGTTATGCTAATAATTGTTAGCTTTGTCAATGGCTGACGACCTCTATCACTCATATTCGTTCTTACTTGATCGCACCGCCCGCCGCGTGAAACAGTACGCGCAGCAAAAATTCACGGAGCTCGGATTTAACATCACTGTGGATCAGTGGTTGATTCTCAAAAATTTACATGACAACGGCCCGATGAAACAGAACGAGCTGGCCGAGATGGTTTTGAAAGACAATCCGACGTTGACGCGTATCATCGATCTGCTTTGTGATAAAAGCCTCTTAGAGCGAAAATCCAATCCGGAGGATCGGCGCAGTTTTATGGTCGGACTGACTAAGCAGGGAGTAAAAAAAGTTGAATTGTTAAAACCCAAAATGAAAGAGGTTCGCTACAAAGCCTGGGAGGGACTCACCGAAAAGGATTTCCAGCAATTCAAGAAGATCCTCAATACCATTTACAACAATCTGCAGTAGCCACGAATCTTTGAGTGTTTCGCGATCTTCGAAAATCAAAACCGTTAATCGTCGTGCGTAAATCCCTCGCCGGTTTCGTCAAGGACTCAAGTTGTACGGCATATTTTTCTATATTCGTTCGCTGCTGGCCCTTTCACTTCCATACTCAGGATTGGCTCCTTTCGCTTTCGCAGTTACATCAAATCCTGAGCATGGTTGCGTGTCAGGGAGTAATGCCATGAAGGATCCATTCGTGGCAAAAACACTTTCGTCATGTTGGTGCGGCGTTTTGACGACAATCCTGTATCATGTCAGAACGCAATCAGTAGGCTGAACGAATCATCGTTAGTCTATTTTTGCCCTCCAGCCCCTTAAAAAATTCCTTTCAATCGTTGTCTGAAACTAAATCTGGAAATAGTTGTTGTACTAATAATATTTACACTAATTTATCGTCGGAATCCATTTACGTATGAGCATCACCACAGACATTTGTATCATCGGCGCAGGACCGGTTGGGCTATTTGCAGTTTTTGAAGCGGGCTTGCTCAAGATGCGGTGTCACCTGATCGACGCGTTGCCGCAGGTGGGCGGACAGCTTTCGGAGATTTACCCGAAGAAGCCGATCTATGATATTCCGGGTTTTCCTGAAATAAAAGCGCAGGAACTTGTCGACAACCTGATGAAGCAGATTGAGCCTTTCAAACCGACCTTCACCCTGGGTGAAAAAGTAAGCGGGCTTGAAAAACACGATGTCGGTTTTACTGTTACAACCACCGACGCCACAGAAGTGCAATGTAAGGTGGTGGTCATCGCAGGGGGGCTTGGATGTTTTGAGCCGCGAAAACCTGAGCTGGCAAATCTTGAACGCTTCGAAGGAAGGGGGGTAACGTATATGGTGAAGGATCCGGAGCATTTCCGGGCAAAGAAGCTAGTGATCGCGGGCGGCGGTGATTCGGCCCTCGATTGGACGATCCACCTCGCTGATATCGCGGAAGAGATCACGCTGATCCATCGCAATGAAACGTTTCGGGGCGCGCCTGATTCCGCAGAAAAGGTCTTTGAACTTGCCCGGCAACAACGCGTTAAGTTGATGTTGAGTACAAACCTTCAGTCATTGAATGGTAATGGCGTGTTGAAATCTGTTGTTTACGAGGACAAAAACAAAAATACCGGTGAGATCGAAGCGGATTTTCTGATCCCGCTGTACGGATTGAGTCCAAAGCTCGGACCAATCGCCGATTGGAATCTTAACCTGGATAAGAATGCCATTGTCGTGAATACGTTTGATTATTCAACGAGTGTTGATGGCATCTTTGCCATCGGCGATATCAATACGTATCCCGGCAAGTTGAAACTGATTCTCTCTGGTTTTCATGAGGCAGCGCTTATGGCACAGAGTGCGTTTAAATTTGTTTATCCGGATCAAAAGCTCAGTTTCAAATACACTACTGTAAACGGCGTAAACGCTTTCTGACGATGGTCACATTTCATGTAGAGGATCAATCGGGGAATAGTCGACACCTAGAGGCGCCTGTTGATATGAGTCTTTCGTTGATGGAATTTTTGAAAGCGTCTGACTATAATATTCTTGCGACGTGTGGCGGTATGGCATTGTGCGCTACCTGTCATGTAACGGTACTCGATGGAGAGCAAAATCTTTCGCCCGCTAACGATACAGAGATGGATATGATCGACACCCTTCCAAATGCGAAGGCGTCAAGCCGGCTTGCATGTCAGATCCGGATCAGCCCACAGTTGCAGGATGTACGCTTCCGGTTGATGGAAGGAGAGTAGCAAGGCAGCGTCTTGCGCACGGCCTCCATGGCTTTACCATCCATATCCTCCACCACCACCATCGCACATGCCGAGCAATACCCAGATAATGATGAAAACGAGGATGGTTCCAAAACAACCGCCTCCTAACTTTTTAGCACCGTAGCCGGCAATGAGAGCGCGGAAAAAATTATTCATAGTGTGTGTTTAGACGTTTAAAATAACAGGGGCTTGGGATGTTGAGAAAATGCTATGCCTGCTGAATTCGGGTTATTTCGGGCAATATTTGCTTTCCAACGTTCCACACTCGATTACTATCCACAAGGCACAATTTTTACTTATAAGAAACAAAAAGGCCATGGGAAAGCACATTCATATCATTGACGACGACCCGGTCGTGCGGAATTTACTCAGCATTATGCTGACTAAACGCGGTTTTGAAGTGTCTTCAACGGATACGGCTTATCATATTTTTGACATGACCGACAACTTCCCCGAGCTTTTTATTCTCGACGTGGTCATGCCCGGTCTGAACGGTTTTGAGGTTTGTAAGTGGATCAAAGGAATCAGCAGGTCAACGCAGGTGATTCTCCTGGCAGCGACACCTGGATTAAAAGTGCTCGCATCAGATTCTGGTGCCGACGAATATGTTGAGAAACCATTTGAGACTGACGCACTCGTTGCCCGCATCCATCAATGCTTTATCAATAAAGCGACTCAGGAAATGTATTAGGATTCTTCGTTGTAATAAAGCTTATAAAATTTACGTCCGTCATCATCCACGCCCCTTTCAATCAGGTCTTTGTTTCCATGGATATACACATGGAAGTTCCGGTCAAGTTTCAAGACGCTTTTAAAGACTTTCGTTTGACTTTTTACGGCAGGTGATGAGATATCGAATTCACTGACGAAGCGAAGATCGTTTTCTGCCTGGAATTCATTCTTGAAACGTTTAAAAGATTTGATCACTTCCGTGTGCTCGAAAACGGCCGATGCAAAATCCTGCTCATTGAACTGTTCATTTTTCTTGAAATAGTCTATCGACCTGTTGAGGTAGTCGATCTGGTCGGCTTTTGTTACTTCAAAATCATCGTCCAGTCTTTCTGTTACAAACCCCTTTGCAAGATTTAGATATTGTTGTGTGTGATAGTAGTTGTCTGAGACGGGTTTAAGTTTCAGGAATTCGTCTTTCCAATACTGGGCTTCGGTATTGCCTTGTGTGTCGATCAGCATTACACGGTAGCCCTCGTCTGACGAGGTATTGAAAACCAGACATCCTTTATCAAGCTTTTTGATGTTAACACCATTATCGAAATTCACCAGGATGCTTTCTTCATCTTCGGATGTTTTCAAAAACGTGTCTTTATTTTCTGATTTGAAAATGCCCAAAACATCTGTTAACTCCCCGTTGATATTGCAGTCATCGATCATCGCGATGTATATTTCACCAGCTTTGATTTTCGGATGGTTTGAATATTCATACAGGATCTGTGCGATTTCTTTTGACCGCTTTACGAAGCCGCGCGTACTTTCGAACAGTTCACCTGATATCGTGTAGATCTCATTGAACTCCAGGGATGATACGTGATGAAAATGGTAAAACACCGGCTCTTTAAAATGCGAGAGGAAATAACTTTTCAGGATGGTTGAGAGTTCTTCTTGCGCCTCAACATCAATGGCGAGGTTCGAGAGAACAACAGGCTCTTCGAGTAACTTGTTGCCGACTTTGTGAATGATCAGCTTTCGGAGCACAGCCTGCGAAAAATCTACCATGAGCGTCAAAATAAGCTGCAATTATACTTAAATGCAGGGTTGTTTACCCATCCATTGTTCAGAAAATCCATTCAAGCAAGCGGTATGCCCCATACAAAGCAGCGGCGACCAATAGCACTGCGACAATCGCTATCGCGATAAGAATGCCGGTACCCGATCCTTCATGTTTCCCCTCAAAGTAATGTTCCTTCAACAACCGGACATTTCGGTCGTTTGAGCGATAGAAGATATCGAAAATTGTTCCGACGACAGGAACTGCACCAATAACAGCATCAAGAGTTGAGTTAAGGATCATCTTGATGACAACTTTTCTGCTTGCGCCGTGCTTATGCATTGTATAGATCAACATCCCTGAAACAAAATAGGTTATCAGGTCGCCGACAACCGGGAACAAGCTCATGACAGGATCCACACCGAACCGGATCTTGGTCCCCGGTATACGAAACTTCGAATCCAGGTAATTGGAGATGTTCTCTACAAACTGCAGCGACTGAGCATCAGCCGGGTTCCTGATTATTCTTACGCGTTCACTCATAGCAGATATGGAATTAAAATTAAATGCCGGATAACCGCCGGCTGCGAAAAAAATATGATCTTGAGTTTTTATTGCACTTATGCTTAGAAGAATTCTTGTATTTCTGCTGTTCGTTGTACTTGCACTTATCTCTGTCATTCTTATCCGCACGTTCATTTTTCCGTCACGGCAATTGCAGCTTGCGGCGAAGGCTTCACCGATGGTCAGCCCCGAGGCTTTAGATCATTTCGTCAATTCTATCTCGTTCAAGACTATCTCCTACGCTGACTCTTCAAAATTTGATTCAGCCGAATTCATTGGGTTCCGGAATTATCTGGCTGAAACGTATCCACTGGTACACGCGCACCTTAATCGTGAAATCGTTAAAGGGTACTCGTTACTATTCACCTGGCAGGGAAAACGTAAAGACATCAATCCCATTGTGTTAATGGCACATCAGGATGTTGTTCCGATAGAGGAAGGAACAGAAAAGATCTGGACAACAGATCCCTTCAAAGGGATTGTGAAAGATGAGTTTGTATGGGGAAGGGGCACGGCAGATGACAAGATCAATCTGATCGCCATCATGGAGACGGTGGAGAAGTTGCTGAAGAATGGCTTTCAGCCCGAACGCACCATCTACCTTGCGTTCGGTCACGACGAAGAGACTTATGGGTCTGGTGCAATCGAGATAGCAGCGTTGCTTGTATCAAGAAAGGTGAAAGCTGACCTCGTACTAGACGAAGGTGGGTTAATTACACGGGAGAAGATTCCCGGGATGGAAGGAAAATCTGTTGCCCTACTTGGTACTTCCGAAAAAGGCGCAATGTCACTGGAGCTAATGGTTGAACAACCGGGAGGTCATTCTGCGATGCCGGCGGAAGAAACAGCGATCGATATTCTTGCGCGGGCGGTTTCAAAACTTCGTGGGGAGAAATTCGAAGCACGGTTCTCATTGTCGACCGAAGGATTTATCGAATACCTCGGCCCTGAGATGCCGTTTGTGCAGAAGATGGCTTTTGCAAATCTATGGCTGTTCAGGCCGACGGTAAATAACCTTTATGAAAAGTCACGTGAAGGAAACGCGATGATTCGTACGACGGTGGCACCGACTATTTTTCAATCGGGCATAAAAGACAATGTTGTCCCGACATTGGCTACGGCTACTGTCAATTTACGCTTGCTGCCCGGTGATAGTTCTTCGGCGATTGTTCAGGAAGTTGTGAGGCGGATCAACGATGATCGCGTTAAGGTTAATATTAAATCGTTTGTTCGCGAAGCAACTTCTGTCACGTTGCCCGAAAGTTTTGGGTTCAGAAAGGTAGACAGCGCCATTCATCTTGCGCATGCGGATATACTCAGCGCCCCTTTCATGATGATTGCCGCGACGGACTCGCGATACTTCCAGGGTGTTTCGCACAACATTATTAAGTTCAGCCCCATGGTTGATCCGATCGGCTTCCATGGAATTGATGAGCGAGTGAGCCTCGAGAGCTATCAGATAGCACTAATGTTTTTTGAGCAACTTATCTCCGGAAGTTAATATTCGTGGAATTCATTTATCTTCAAACGAACACCAGCACTGCATGAGTTTGGAACATGGCGCTTTGAAACGAAGTCTTACACCCCTTATGATCTGGGGATTAGGCGTCGGCTACGTCATATCAGGAATGTATTTCGGGTGGAATCTCGGACTCAAAGAAGGCGGAACGCTTGGACTGGCAATCGCCACTGCTTTCATCATTGTGATGTATGTCACGTTCACATTCAGTTACGCGGAGCTTGCGTGTGCAATCCCAAAAGCCGGCGGTGTATTCGATTACGCCAATCGTGCGTTTGGCCGTAACGTTGGTTTCATCGCAGGGATGGCTCAAAACATTGAATTCATTTTTGCGCCTCCTGCAATTGCTTTCGCGATCGGCGCCTATTTCAATTTGTTCTTTCCGTTCATTCCGATAATGGCGATTGCCATTTCTGTTTACATCCTTTTCACTGCATTGAATATTTATGGTGTAAGGGCTGCGGCTCGTTTTGAATTAGTCATCACGATTCTTGCCGTTGGCGAGCTTTTAATTTTTGCTGGATTGACGACACCTCACTTCGACTACGAGAAATTTGCGCTCAACACATTTCCTAAAGGATGGGCGGGTGTTTTTGCTTCCATTCCTTTTGCGATATGGTTTTTTCTTGGAATTGAAGGGATTGCAAATGTCGCTGAGGAGGCGATTAACCCCCGGCGCACGATTCTTATCGGCTTTGGCTCAGCAATTCTTACGCTTGTTCTTTTGTGTTTGATTACGTTTACAGCATCAGTTGGTGTCGCGGGATGGGAGGCGATCGTTTACAGCAAGGATGGATCTTTGTCTGATTCGCCGTTACCGCTGGCACTTGCTTTCATCACAGGTGACAACAGTGCATTGTATCACTTACTGATTACTATCGGATTATTTGGACTGGTCGCATCATTCCACGGACTTATTCTTGCGGCGGGTCGCGCGACATTTGAATTCGGAAGGGTCAAGTTTGCGCCTGCGTTTCTGGGGCGAGTCCACAAGTCCTTTCATACGCCAGCGAACGCCCTGCTCGTGAATATGGCGATAGGGATCATCGCACTGATAACCGGTCGCACGGCCGAGATCATTACGCTGGCTGTTTTCGGAGCGCTCACGCTGTATATTATTTCAATGCTTGCAACGCTCAAATTGCGGCGCACTGAACCCGATCTGGCACGGCCGTTCCGTGTTCCGTTCTACCCATGGTTTCCAATCATTGCACTAGTAATCGCCTCCGTCTCTTTTGTTGCGCTTATGATATTCAATCTCGCGTTGTCCGGGCTGTTTGTTTTAACTATTCTAATAGCGTTTGTTGTTTTTAAAGCGACAAGTAATGCAAGCCGGGAAATTATTGATTAATTTTCATTGCTAACATCGCAGAAAATGAAGACCGAAGAGATCATTGATTATGTGAAAAACCATCCTGCCGGAAGAATTAAGATCGCTTTTACTGACATTGATGGAATACTGCGCGGTAAATATGTCTCCGTTGGAAAGTTCCTTTCGATAATTGAAAGTACCAGCGGATTTTGCGATGTCATATTCGGCTGGGATGTAAGTGATGTTGCCTACGATAACGCGACTTATACTGGATGGCACACAGGTTACCCTGATGCGCCTTGTAAAATTGACATCAATACATTCCGGAAAATTCCCTGGGAGAATGATCTGCCTTTTTTTCTTGGCGAACTAACGACATCACAAGATCATCAGGCGCATGTTTGCCCGCGCCAGTTAGCCAGGAAAATTATCGGCGATGCAATTGAATCTGGTTTTCATCCTGTCTTTTCGCAGGAGTTCGAATGGTTTAACTATGCAGAAACGCCTCAATCCGCAGCAGCAAAAAATTATCGCGACCTCCAGCCAATATCGCCGGGCATGTTCGGCTACTCGATTCTGAGAAGCACGCTGTCGAACCCGTTTTTCTCGGACCTTTTTGATCTGATGACGAAGTTCGATGTGCCAATTGAAGGTCTTCACACGGAAACTGGTCCCGGTGTGCTTGAAGCTGCAATCACATATTCCGATATGCTTGAAGCTGCCGACCGTGCCGTATTATTCAAGACAGGTGTAAAAGAGATTGCTTACCGTCACAACATCATGGCTACGTTCATGGCGAAGGTTAGCGAGAATCTTCCTGGCTGTGGTGGACATGTTCATCAAAGCCTGTGGGATAAATCAAAAAAGAAAAATCTTTTTCACGACGATAAAGACGATGCGAAAATGAGTGCACTGATGAAGTCGTACGTTGCCGGTCAACTCGTTTGTCTCCCGCATATATTACCAATGTTCGCGCCGACGATCAACAGCTATAAGCGGCTTGTTGAAGGTGCATGGGCACCGACAACACTCACATGGGCACGGGATAACCGTACCGTTGCATTACGTGTTCTCGCCGGCGGAAATTCGTCGTGCAGACTTGAGACCCGGGTGATAGGTTCTGATGCAAATCCTTATCTCGCAATGGCAGCATGTCTCGCTGCGGGGCTATATGGGATCAAAAATAATCTTCAGCTGCAAGTGGAAACAAAAGGCAATGGCTACCGCGATACGTCACATGGCATCTTGCCGGGTACGTTGCAAGAAGCAACAACGTCAATGAGAAATTCGAAAATTGCCCGCGAGATTCTGGGTGATAAGTTTGTTGAGCACTTCGTACAAACCCGCGAGTGGGAGTGGCGTCAGCATTTAAAGCCAGTGACAGACTGGGAAATGAAAAGATATTTTGAAATTATTTGATCTTGATACAATGACATTCGACAGGATTTACCAATATAATTTTCCCACAACCATTCGTTTTGGTGCAGGTGCGATCAATGAACTACCTGA
>DASPJN010000060.1:0-6060 GCA_035628595.1 Chryseosolibacter sp. | reverse complement strand
TTGTTTACCGTTATCGAGATATTTCAAATCATCCACAAATTCGAGATCGACGTATGTCTCGCTTTTTTCTGAAAGAATGAGATTAGCTTTCCCCGTGGATGCGTTGATGTGATATAAAGTCAGATCATTCTGAAGGCGATTCAGTTTCCGCACAGCAAGTGTGTTTGCATCTTTCGTCCATACTACGCGTGGAATATAAATATCCGTTTCCGTTCCAAGATCAGCTTGCACTTTTGCTTTTGAACCGATGTCGTAGAACCAGATCTGCACAATTGAATTTGCTTCGCCAGCCTTCGGATATTTGAAGCGATAATCCTCGGGATACAATTGCCCCTTATTCCAGCGCTGCATATTATATTCCTTTACACCCGACTCATCGAACTTGTAGTAGGCGAGCTTCTTTCCATCGGGTGACCAGAAGAAGCCGACGACAAATGCAAACTCCTCCTCATATACCCAGTCCGTGGTGCCGTTAATAATATGATTGAATTTTCCATCATTTGTTACCTGCGTTTCTTTCAGGTCGGCCAGATCAACGAAGAAAAGATTATTCTCACGAACAAACGCTACGCGTGAACCATCGGGCGAAAACGAAGCGTAAGACTGTCTGCCCCCATCTGAAAGTTTCTTCAGTGAACGCGCGTTACGATCATAAACAAAATATTCCGCGGTGTATGAATGCCGGTAGATTCCCTTGTGATCCGAAGACAAGAGTACCTTAGATTCATCAGCACTAAAGCTATATTCTTCAATTTCTACTTTTGGATTAAGTGCTGATCCATCGAGGATGGTCTCAACAGGCTGGCCAGTGGTAATGTCGTACTTGATAATCTTGTTGTTGTCAAGCGCGCTGTAATACTTTCCATCGCTCATCCAGTTTACATTCAAAACGGTGCTTTGATTGAAAGCAGGCTCCGTCGTAAAGTCCTTAACTTCTATGCGCTTTTGCGCGAACGCGATCTGAGTTCCTGCAAGCAGGAACGTGAAAAGAAAAAGTTTCTTCATAAGATTTAGGCTAATCATTGACGCAATTTTTACTTTATTGTGCTCATATCAAAATACAATCCCGAAATGCTTTATGATGTTGTGATTGTCGGCGCGGGACCAATTGGTCTGGCGTGTGGAATAGAAGCCAAAAAAGCTGGCTTGAGCTATATTATTGTCGAAAAAGGGTGTCTTGTAAATTCACTTTACAACTATCCCTTAAACATGACATTTTTCTCAACATCGGAACGACTCGAGATCGGCAACGTTCCATTTATTTCACACGGTCCGAAGCCAAACAGATTTGAAGCACTGGAATACTACAGGCGCGTGAGCCAAAGCTGGGAACTAAATATAAATCTGTACGAGAAAATAATCAGCGGAAGTGTTGAGAATGAAATGCATGTTCTCCAGTCATCTAAGCGCACATACCGCTCACGATACATTATACTCGCACTAGGATTTTATGACTTGCCATATCTCCTGCAAATCCCTGGAGAAAATCTTCGGAAAGTCAAACACTATTACGACGAGCCACATCCTTATTACAAGCAGAAAGTCGTTGTCGTGGGGGCGGCGAATTCAGCGGTGGATGTAGCGCTTGAAACCTGGAGAAAAGGAGCAGAGGTAACAATGATCATTCGTGAGGGATCAATTCGCGATAGCGTGAAATACTGGGTTCGTCCCGACATTGAAAATCGCATCAACGAAGGATCAATTCGCGCATTCTTTCATTCGACAATAAAGGAAATAAAGGAGCCAACTGTTGTGCTAAAGACACCGCAAGGCGAGCAGGAAATAGAAAATGATTTCGTTCTCGCGATGACCGGATATCAACCGCCTTTTGATTTTATGAAATCGCTAGGCATTTCTTTCCACAGTGATCCAGACCATACACCAGTGTATAACGAGAAATCAATGGAGACCAATATTCCAGGATTGTTTCTGGCAGGTGTTGTTTGCGGCGGACTCCGTACAAACAAATGGTTCATCGAAAACTCACGTATTCATGCCGGGCAGATCGTAACAGAAATAATCTCCCGACGAGGAAATCAAGGATCAAACAAATCGCCGCAGCATTGAATGAAGCTGCGATACATAAGTTTCTCCGAAAATGTTAACATGAACAAGCAGTGGATAAAGATTGTAGATGTCAAAGCGTTCACGCCATCCTTCCTCCAGGGGTGTAATCTCCTGGTAAGCCGACAAAAACGATAAATCAAAGCCACCGAATAATTGCGTCATTGCGAGATCAACTTCGTTATCGCCAAAATAGATGGCCGGATCAATCAGACATGGACTCCCGTTTTCGTCCGTCATCAAATTACCAGACCAGAGATCGCCATGCAAAAGACATGGTTGTCTTTCTGACAAAACGCCGGGCAGCATTAGAAACAATTTTTCGAACATCCCAATTGTACGGTTTGCGATCAACGAGTTACTCAAAGCAAGATCCAGTTGCGGTTTCAATCGCTTGTGAATAAGAAAATCAACCCAGCGATCATGCGTGCTGTTTGTTTGCGGTAGCGATCCAATATAATTATCGTGATCCAGCCCGAACGTTGTTGACGAGCATGAGTGAAGTAAAGCTAGCTGCCGGCCAAAGTCGTTCCAGAAATTGTGCGACCTGGGTGCAGAAGCTATGCATTCGAGTAAGAGGTATTGATAGGTATTAGTTTCCGCTTGCGCAAGCACACGTGGCGTTCGTATCGCATTTGCCGACCTGACTTGTTGAAGTCCGAGCACTTCAGCCGCGAGCATTCCAGGGTACTTAAGGGCATCATTCCATTTCAAAAAGAATCTTCCCTTCATCGCTTCGATCACGCATGTGTTATTGATACAGCCCCCTCCTGACGGCGTCACCATAAATCTGCGGCCAATGAATTCATCCAGTGATTGGATGATCACGTCAGGAATCTTATTGTCTGAATACATAATCGACGCGAAGTCCGAAATAAAAATTGATTGGAGCTGCCGCATTGTAATATCTGCCCCCGATTGCATTTAAATCGTGACCAAGACTGTAACGCTGATCCAAGAGGTTATCGACGCCTGCATACACATTCACGTTAGTTTTTTGAAGCTGCTTTTGGTAGCCGGCTTTCACAGTTACAAGTGAATATGGCTCTGAAAAAACACTATTCAGATCGTTCAACGGAATGTGGTCGGTGTAGTGTATGGATGTTTTTAGATAAATCGCATTGAGGAACTCAAGATCAATTCCGCCGAACACCATTGTTGGCGGAACACCTGTAAGTCTATTACCACTAACGTCCTCCCCTGATGAAAGCTGATAATCCGAAAAGCGGTAACGGTTGTACGTATAGCTCGCCGACATATTCATACGCGAGAAGAAAGCGTGCGGTTTTGAATACGCGTCCCAAGTAAGCGTTGATTCGAGTCCGCGCTGATTCGTCCTGCCGGCATTGATAAAATATTCCAGGTCATCGTGTGTGACGCGCCTCACAATTGTATTTCGCATGGAAAAATGATAGGCGGTGATGTCATAAGTTAGTTTACGAAGGTTGCCCTTAACACCAACTTCAATGTTATTCCCAACCTCCGCCAGCAACGTGGGATTAAATGTGCCACCGGAAGGATAAAGATCAGCAACAGTCGGTGGCGAATAACCACGGCTATAACTCGTGTAAATGCCAGCTTTGCCGATTCTTCTTAACACGGCAATCCGTGGCATGATCATGACTTTAAAACTTTTCTCTTCATTTATTACCACCGGATAATATTCAGAAAAATTAATGTGGTTATGATTTGCGCTTAACCCAAGAGATGCGATCCATTTTTCCGAAAAATTGAAATCGCCCTGAATAAACCCGGTTAACAACCTCGATGAGAAACTGTCATCACTATTCAATGTTGTTTTTTCTCCTACATCATTATCATATTTCTTCACAGGAGAATCCATAAACTGCATTTCCGTTCCAGCCGAGAGGGTTGTTGTCACCTTATCGCGCTTATACTTTTTGTCAATCACCGACCTGAAGCCGAAGTTCCGTTCGTATCGTTCTTCATATTCACGAATAGAAGGATTGACGAAGTCGGTGAGGCCACCATATAAGCTTGTGGTTGTGATGATGCTCTTACTCCAGTTACCAGTATGGGTTATTCCCGCAACGAATGCATTGTTAAAAACCGCAGCTTGCTTTTCAACCGCACCAGGAAACGGACCTGACGGTCGCGCCTGTCGCGGATTCGTTTCAAATTGTTGTCGCGTTAACCCACCAGGCGTTTGATAAAATAAATTCGAATACAAGATCGTTGTCGCGAGAAGCTGGTCTTCATTAACGCGAAGATTCAAATTTGCCATAATACTTCTTCTTTCCATTTCCGCATGTCGGCGATAGCCATCGCTTTGATGATCACTGAAAACAATTCCGCCCGTTACTTTCTCAGATTGAAAATTCCCCGCTAAAACATTTCGCGCCAGCTTGAAGGATCCAATCGAACTACTGTATGTTATTCGTGAGTCATTAATCGACGGAGACGAGATCAACAACACACCACCCGTACCGGCACCATACATACTTCCACCCGGTCCTTTGATAATTTCTAATGAACCAATTGCTTCAGCATCGAGCAAGTTCAGATACGTGTTACCACCAGCGTCTGTGAATGGAATTCCGTTATAATACACTTTAACATTCCGCACGCCAAAAGGAGAACGAATTGCGCTGCCGCGGATTGCAAAGCGGTAACTACCGGGAGACCGCTCTTCCATCCTTACACCCGATACTGAATTCACCGCAGCTAAGATTGACGAAGAACTGAATCGCTGCATACTTTCGGGATTGACAATTGCCACCGAAGTCGGCGAACTCGCTAATGGGCGTTCGATACTGTATGCGTGAATTATAACCTCCTGTAAAGTGGTGTCATACGCCACTTCGGTTTGGGCGAGAACAACGCACGGTATCAATAAGCAATAGCAGACCCATGAAAACCTCAAACTCATGGTACAATACTATGAGAAAGGATGCGAGAATCTGAAAAGAGCGCGGAAATATGTTGGATTATACGATGGCCGACATACCGAATGCACCGGTGTAGATGACCACCAGAATGGCCACCACAATGCCGATCATGACAAGGATTTTTCGTTTCGTACCCATTTTAGCCGTAGGATTTAATGTTAGACAATCAAAGCCGGCTGATGGTTGGAATCAATGCAAAAATTATCCGAAAAGATCTTCAAAAACTTCCTGGAGCTTGCCGAAAGCTTTTACTGTGATCTTGGTATTTTTTAGATCAATCGATTTCTGGTTGAATTTGCTGATATAAATTTCTTTAAAGCCAAGCTTTTCTGCTTCGGAAATTCGCTGATCCACGCGATTTACGGCACGCAATTCACCACCTAAACCAACCTCTGCAGCAAAACAGGCTTTATCTGAAATCGGAATCTCTTCCATGGAGGAAACAATTGAAATACAAACCGCGAGATCAATCGCTGGGTCTTCGACACGAATTCCACCTGCCATGTTAAGGAACACATCCTGCGTTCCCATTCGGAAGCCACAACGTTTTTCTAAAACCGCGAGCAACATGTTCAATCGCTTCTGATCAAAACCAGTCGGTGTTCTTTGTGGAGTTCCGTAGCTGGCAGGGCTTACCAACGACTGAATTTCTATTAACAAAGGTCTGTTTCCTTCAACGGTAGCACCGATGGTGACGCCGCTGAGCTGTCCATCCTTTTGCGAGATCAAAATTTCTGATGGATTCGAGACTTCACGCAAACCAGAATTGAGCATTTCGTAAATACCAATCTCAGAAGTGGATCCAAATCTGTTCTTTGTTGTGCGAAGTAGCCTGTATGCAAGATGACGATCACCTTCGAACTGCAGCACTGTATCCACCATGTGCTCGAGCACCTTTGGACCCGCGAGCATTCCATCTTTTGTAATGTGCCCGATGAGAAAAACAGGCGTGTTGGTTTCCTTCGCAAATTTCATGAGCTCTGCCGCACACTGGCGAACCTGTCCGATGCTTCCGGATGCAGAGTCAAGTTGGTTTGAATACAAAGTTTGAATCGAATCGATGATAACAACGTCAGGTTCAACTGTA
>DASPJN010000059.1:0-17589 GCA_035628595.1 Chryseosolibacter sp. | reverse complement strand
CCTGTCGAAAATTTCATTCAGTTGTTGCGCGCTCTCGTAGAATCGGGTAAAGTACTCCTTTGCCTTTTCGTCGTGGAGGTCGAGCAGCGCCACGTGACAGATACCAAGCAGTCGTACGAGTGGTCCCCGGATGTCATGTGAGGAGCGGTAAATGAAGTTGTCGAGCTCAAGGTTTACAACTTTCAATTCCTTGTTTGCCTCTTCGAGTTCACGTGTGCGCACATCAACCGTTGTCTGGAGCTGTGCATTCAACTGCGAAAGTTCCAGGTTTTTCCGGTGAATGACCTCCTTCGCTTCCTCGAGCTCAGCATGACTCAACGCCAGCTCGTCGCGTTGCGAGTGGATCTCCTCTTTTTGTTTCAGTATCTCCTGGTTGGTTTTCGCCAAGTCGTTGCTCAACCTGCGCTCAAGCTTATACGACTTATAAACGAAGAATGAGCCGATGATCAGCAAGGCAACCGTTACAACAAGCACATACGTTTGCGTGGTGATCTTCCTGATCTCGTCATCTTTCGCCGCCAGCATGCTACGCGACTCTTCGCGCTCAATCTGTAGCTGAATGTCCTTGATACTACGTGCGAGGTTGACACCAAACACGCTGTCTTTTAAAGCCCCGTACTGTGATTGGTAAAAGAATGCACTGTCGTACCGTCTTGCTCTCAGAAATATCTCTTTGTACAGTTCATAGTTCGACATCATCACATCTCTTTCGCTCAGCCCTCTTGCAATCGCCTGGCTGCGGCGAAGGAAGTAAAGCGCAGAGTCAGCCCTTCCGGCCCTGTGGTAAATGCGCCCGAAGAACGAATACGCCTTTGCCTCCCCGCTCTTGTCGCGGATCATGACGCTCATCTCCAGCGATTTGCGGAACATGCGTTTTGCATCCATGATCGAATCCTGTAGGAGGTAAACCTGTCCTGCACCCTGATAAGCAGCGGCATGCCATATTGCGTTATCGATGGTTTCGGCCAGGGCGAGCGCCTGATTAAAAACAAGCTTCGCGCTATCCAATTCATGCTGATCGATATAGGTAAAGCCGATATTGTTCAATGAATAAAGAAGCTGGTCCTCATCCCCCGTCAGTTCGGTTAGTCTGATCGCCTCCTGGAAGTATGCGCGCGCCTTGTCGAATTCCTTTAATTCTCCGTAGACGAGTCCAATGTTGTTCATCGTTTGCGAAAGCCCATACGTCTGTTTGATCTTCAGTTTCAGATTCAACGCGCGTAAAAGAAATTCGAGCGCTTCCGGAAAACTTCCAAGATTGTAGTAGGCAAGTCCGGCGTTGCTCATGGCACTCGTCATCAGCGCGGAGTCAGCAAGCGTTTCAGAAAGTGAGTATGCTTCAAGGCTGTACTTGATGGTTGAATCGTAATTGCCTTTATAGTAGTGAACACCGCCGAGGAGCCTGGTAGCTATTGCTTTTGCCCGCAGGTTGTCGATGCTATCGGCGAAAGCCAAAGCCTCTTTCGCAACTGTCATTGCCGAGTCGGGATGATTGAGCCAGAGCTTCAGGATGATTTGCTGATAAACGTCAATCCGTTTCTCAACGGGACTTTCCTTCAATAAATGAAAGAGGCTATCTGTTTGAGTCTGCGCACGAATTTCCTGGATGCAGCAAAAGCATAGAAGGAACGCAAGAAGCTTGTTCATGCAGGAAAGATTAGTGTCAGGCCCCTCATTTCTTTACAGAAATTCAGAAACCTAAGATACTAAAAATCACGCATTTTAGAAACGCCTGGTCAAGTCGTAGGTTAACCTTAGGCGGTGTATCAATTTCGACGACTGACTGAAGTCAAGCGTCTGCTGACCATCCGATGCTGCCTCATCCGGTCTCTCGTGCGTTTCGTAAATAACGCCATCGGCACCAGCCATAACAGACGCCAGCGCAATGGGCTCAACAAAGTCGCGAATGCCGATGCCATGCGAAGGATCAGCGATCACCGGTAAGTGCGTTTTCTCTTTCAGGATCGGAAAGGCATTGATGTCCATGGTGTTTCGGCTTGCCCGCTCGTAGGTTCTGATGCCGCGCTCACAAAGCATCAGCTTTTCGTTGCCTGCCGAAAAAACATATTCTGCGGAATAAAGCAACTCTTCGAGCGTGCCGGATATCCCGCGTTTGATCATCACCGCGCGGTCAACCTTACCGAGCTCATCGAGTAAGTTGAAGTTTTGCGTGTTGCGCGCGCCAACTTGGAACACGTCAACATAATCGTACATCTCTGCAATCTGGCTCACCTGCATTACCTCGCTGATGATCTTGATTCCAGCGGCGCGTGCCTGTGTGTGCCACATCTTCAAACCTTCGATCCCCAATCCTCTGAATGCATACGGCGAGCTTCGTGGTTTAAAGACGCCGCCGCGCATGATCCTGACATTGTTCTCCTTCAGGTGCGCGATGGTGCGTTCAACCTGGTTTTCATTTTCGATCGAGCATGGCCCCGGCATGATTGCAAAGTTCCCTTCGCCGATGACGACACCATCACCAAGATCAATTGAAGAACGCCCGACTTTCCACTTGCGTGATACAAGCTTGTAATCATCCGACACGCGGTGAACATCAACAATGCCGGCCATGCTGCCGATCTGACGAATGTCAAATTCCTTTTTGCCGATCGCCACGAGATAATTACCCATCTGTGTTTTCACCTCCGTTGCCTTGTAACCAAGTTCATCAATCTTCTGAACAATGGCGTCTTTCTGTTGTGCCGTTATGCGGTTTTCAAGTTGAATGATCATGTCGAATCAGCCTTTTAAATCGTTAACAAACTGCGTGATATCTTTTGTCAGATCTTGCGTGCGTTCAAGTACTTTGATGAAGGCGCTGCCAACGATCACGCCTGCACTGAATGAAGCTGCGGTTTTAAATGTCTGATGGTTCGATATTCCAAATCCTATCAGGTATGGATTGGCGAGTTTCATTTCCTTCAGCGATTTGAAGTATTGAAGCTGCCCATCGTCGAAGCCGGATTTCGCGCCCGTGGTGCTCGAAGCCGAAACAGCATAGATAAAACCGTGGGTCGCAGCATCAAGTCTGCGAATGCGATCGGGTGACGTTGTCGGAGAAATGAGGAATGTATTGCAAAGCCCGGCCTCCTGAAACAATTCGCGGTAGGATTCTTCGAACTCATCGACCGGCATGTCGGGAATGATGAGCCCGTCCACGCCTGCGCTGGCAGCATCGCGGATGAAACGTTCCACCCCGTATTGCATGACCGGGTTAAAATATCCCATAAGAATAATGGGGAGGGTCACCTTTTGACGGCGGATCTCCTCTACCTGGCTCAGGATCAGTTTCAGATTCATTCCATTTTCAAGCGCCACCTTATTGCTCGCCTGAATTGTCGGCCCGTCAGCAACCGGGTCAGAAAATGGAATACCGATCTCGATCATATCGACCCCGGCCTCCTGCAACGCAACAGCTATCGGAACTGTGCTCTCGAGTCTGGGAAATCCCGCGGTGTAAAAGACCGAAAGTATTCCTGCCTTTTTCTTTTTAAACAAATCCGTAATCCGGTTTTTCATTGATCTTAACCTTAAACCTGAAACCCTTTTATTCTTAAATCTTACTTCATTAGTGTCCGACGAAATTTTCTTGCTAGCCTCGTGTTTGACACTACCCGGTCGCACGGTAATGCCATAACTTTCTCTCTTGTTTCGAGTGCGGCTGGCTGTCCACGAAAAGAGCGGAATTTGCGGGCATGTGCAAGGGTGCGGCTAGCGCGGGAAGCAAATTCGGTTTTCGTGGCTCCCTTTTCTTTTGGTTACCTTTTCTTTTGGGTGAGCAAAAGAAAAGTAACACCAGTAGCCTTATCATCACACAGCCTCTATTCAGCACCGTAGAGAAATCGATGAACTCATCTGTGAAACGAGGTTTTATCAATTCTTTTATTTTAACCGGACACAATGATCTTACTTCTTAAATTTTAATATTTCCCCCACCTGATATACGTTTCCAGGTCTTTGTCGCCGCGACCAGAGAGGTTGACAACGACAACATCATCAGGGTTAAAATCAAACCGGTCCAGCGCTGCTATGGCATGCGCCGATTCGATCGCCGGGATTATTCCTTCGAGTCGGCTGAGTTCGATGCCGGCATTCATGGCTTCATCATCCGTGGCGCTGACGAACTGCGCGCGACCCACATCAAACAAATGTGCATGAATAGGACCAATACCAGGATAGTCCAGTCCCGCCGAAATTGAATGCGGCTCGATCACCTGACCATCCTCTGTTTGCATCAACAACGTTTTGCTTCCATGTAACACACCTGGCTTTCCAAGCGCGGTCGTTGCCGCGGACTGTCCCGAATCAATTCCCTTTCCGGCAGCTTCCACTGCAATGAGATTAACATGTTCATCATCAAGAAAATGATAGAATGCACCAGCTGCATTACTTCCGCCGCCCACGCACGCAAAAACGTAGTCGGGATACGGATTACCGATTTCACGCTGTAGCTGTGCTTTGATCTCGCGACTGATGACTGATTGAAATCTAGCCACCATATCCGGGTATGGATGTGGGCCGACGACGGATCCGATAATGTAGTGAGTATCGGTCGGGTTGTTGATCCAATGACGCATCGCCTCATTGGTTGCATCTTTCAACGTCATGTTGCCACTCAACGCAGGGACTACTGTGGTTCCCAGGATCCGCATCCTTTCGACGTTCGGTCGTTGTCGTTCCATGTCGACCTTGCCCATATAGACTGTACACTCCATCCCCATGAGGGCGCATACGGTTGCCGTTGCCACGCCATGCTGCCCGGCCCCGGTTTCAGCAATGATCTTTTTCTTCCCGAGCTTCCGGGCAAGCAGGATCTGGCCGATTGTGTTGTTTACTTTATGCGCACCGGTATGACACAAGTCCTCGCGTTTGAGGTAAACCATCGCGCCGTGTTTTTCGGATAAACGTTTTGCATGAAACAACGGCGTCGGTCTGCCGACGTAGGTTCTGAGAAGCTCATCGAAAGCTTTTTGAAAGCCATCATCGCCGATGATCTCCAGGTACTTATTGCGGAGCTCTTCGACATTCGGATAAAGCATCTCCGGAATAAATGCGCCTCCAAACTGCCCGTAATATCCACGATCATTAACGGCATACTTCGTCATAATTTTTGCTGGTTTAACACGTCTTTAACTCGCTTTATTTTCCCTGGATCTTTGACACCCGGATGAAGTTCAACGCCGCTGTTTACGTCCAGAGCGACAAGCCTCGGATCGTTTATCGACACTGCTTCATCTACATTTTCCGGACTGATTCCGCCGCTCAGAAAGTAGGGCTTCTCGTCACGATATTGGTCGAGCAATGACCAATCGAAAGTCTCCGCATTGCCTCCGGGTTTTTTGCCTTTTGTATCAAAAAGGAAGTAATCAACGTCATCCAAATAAAATTTGGGTACTTCAAAATCAAAAAAGGTATCGATAGCGAATGCTTTAATAATCTTGATGTTATGACGTTTTATCTCCCAGCATTCTTTAACTGTTTCTGACCCATGCAACTGAACAAAATCCAAGTCGTGGCGTTCGGCCTGGAACAGGATTGATTCGACAGATTCATTCACAAACACCCCTACCCTCATGTCTGACGGAAAGTCAGGTGGAATTGTGAAGTCTGTTCCAACATATCTTGGCGATAAAGGATAGAAAATAAAGCCCATGAAATCCGGCGCGACTTCGGCCACATTCATGATGTTTTCATGATCGCGCATTCCGCAAATTTTCAGTTTCAATACCATCACTTTTACGCGATCAGAGTCCGGACTTTTGATGATGTCGGTCGTGCAGTGAGTTCCCGGGAAAACTCCATTGCCGCATGTTCCGGGCGACTGCACCTCATAAAATTTTCTCCCATCAGAAACCCCTCGAACCCGTAGCTGCGAAGCTCTTCGATGGTGCCCGCCGACGTGATCCCGCTTTCAGAAACTTTGACTACCGAGTTCGGAATCCGGCCCGCCAGTTCTTTGGAAATGTTGATGTCGACTTCGAAGGTTTTGAGGTTTCGGTTGTTCACCCCGATCAGGTCTGCGCCGATGTCGCCATGCGTCGATAGCTCGTCCGCATCATGAACTTCGAGCAAGACCTCCAGCCCGAGTGAGTGACTGAAGTCCGTCAACGTCTTCGCCTCTTCCGGCCGGAGAATGGCGGCGATCAGCAGGATCGCGTCTGCGCCGATAGACCTGGCTTCAATTATCTGGTATTCGTCCACGGTAAAATCCTTACGGAGAATCGGACAGAAATTAAACTTCCTTGCCACGAGCAGATCGTCGTTTGAGCCACCGAAGAACGTCCTATCGGTTATGACAGAAAGCGCCGAAGCCCCTGCCTGCATGTAGCCGAGCGTGGTTCGCTCAACCGGCGCGTGGGCGTTGATGATACCCTTTGACGGCGACTTCCGTTTGAACTCGGCGATAATTCCCGTCTTGTCCTTTCGTTGAACATACTTCTTCAGCGACACCGTCGGGGATGCAAAGAAGATGCTCTGCTCGAGCAGTCGCGTCGGGTAAAGACTTTTTCTTTCCGCGACTTCCTTCCCTTTGTGTTCAACTATCTTTTCGAGGATATTCATAAAATCAGGAGTTGATAAGTTTTTTAAATGCCGTCATGGCTTTGCCTGATTCGAGCGCTTCACGTGCGTGCGCGGTCGCCGATACGAGGCCGTCCTTCCGGTTCGCAGTATATAATGCCATCGCCGCGTTGGCGATGACGGCGTTCGTTTGGGCGGTCGTACCTTTGTTTTCGAGAACGTTCAGGAAAATCCTCGCCGATGTTTCAACCGAATCTCCACCCCTTATTCCAGCCGGGTCCAAAGTCGCGAGGCCAAACGCGTCAGGGATTATGATCTGTTCCCCCTCATTATCAAAAAATTTGATCGCACCGGTCAGGGAGACTTCATCGTAGCCATCAAGTGAATGAATGATCGCGAAATCCTTCGTAGTATTTTGATACAGGTATCCGTACTGCCGGGCAAGCTCCAGGTTAAAAACGCCAACAAGCTGTTTTTCTGGAAAAGCCGGATTCACCATCGGTCCAAGCATGTTGAAAAATGTTTTTACACCGAGATCTTTTCTGATGGGTGCAACATTCTTCATCGCCGGATGAAACAATGGCGCATGCATGAAGCAGATATTCGCACGCTCCATATCCCGTTTTAATAAATCGACGTCGTTGGTAAACCGGTAGCCAAAATGTTCAAGCACGTTGGACGATCCGCATGCAGATGACACACCATAGTTTCCATGTTTTGCCACCGCCTGCCCGGCAGCCGCCACAACAAAAGCAGCAAGCGTTGACATATTAAATGTGTTCTTACCGTCCCCTCCTGTTCCGCATACATCCATAACAGGTTGCTCGAACGTAACGCGAATGCAGAGTTCAAGCATCGCATCACGAAATCCCTGAAGCTCATCAACCGTTATGGCGCGCATCATGTAAACGGTCATGAAAGCTGTCGCCTGGCTCGGATTGAATTTTCCGGAAGCGAGATCGACAAGCACCTTCCGGGCTGTTTCTTTCGACAGTGACCGATGCTCTATCAGTTCATTTAGAATTTCTTTCATATAACTATCACCCTATCGGGATTCAATGCTTCAACCAGTTTTCGATTATTTTAGGACCTTCCGGTGTCATGATTGATTCCGGGTGAAATTGAACCCCGCGAACATCGTATGCAAGGTGCCGAAGCGCCATCACCAACCCTTCTTCGTTGCGCGCTGTAATTTTCAAATCTCCCTTGATCGTCTCAGGTTTCACCGCCCATGAATGGTAATGTGTTGCCTGAAACCTGGGGGAGATGCCCTTGAAAAGATACTCTTCATCGTCAACCACCTCGGATTGTGAAGTGACGCCATGAAGCACGTTCGGGATGTTAAACAGTTCTGCACCGTAAACTTCGGCGATTCCCTGATGACCGAGACAAACGCCGAGAATGGATTTCGTTGGTCCAAGCTGACGGATAATGTCTTTCATAATGCCAGCCTCATCGGGAATGCCCGGCCCGGGCGAAAGCATGATCTTGTCATAAGTGCTGACTTCACTGGTCGTGATCTTATCATTTCTGAAAACATCTGGTGTAAATCCTAACGCCCGGACTACATGCACCAGGTTATAGGTAAAAGAATCATAATTATCGAGGATCAGTATTTTCATTTTGATACAATCAAATCGTTTCGGCCATTGATACTGCTTTACGCAATGCTGCGAGTTTATTGTTTACTTCCTGGAGTTCACTTTCCGCTTTCGACTTCGCCACCACACCTGCGCCGGCCTGGTAGCTGAGTTTGTTCTGATGACTGAGAAAAGTCCGGATCATGATCGCATGATTAAAAGAGCCGTCGAAGCCAAGGAACCCGATCGCGCCACCGTAAAAACTCCGGTTAACATTTTCATATCGGTCGATCAACGTGATGGCCATGTGCTTGGGCGCACCGGAAAGCGTGCCCGCGGGAAAAGTGTCAGCGGCGATCCTTACGACGGAAGTGTGGTCTTTTACCGTTCCCGTAACCTTTGACACAAGGTGTATGACGTGCGAATAGAACTGGATCTCTTTGAAAACCTCGACGGTCACATTCCCGGCATTGCGACTCATGTCGTTTCGCGCAAGATCGACGAGCATGACGTGCTCGGCGTTTTCTTTTTCGTCCGCGGCCAGGCTTGCGGCAAGTTGCGCATCTTCCTGGTCGTTTCCGGTTCTGCGAAACGTGCCGGCTATGGGATAGATATGCGCATGTTGTCCTTTCACTTGCAGTTGCGCCTCCGGCGACGATCCGAACAGTTTGAAACTACCGTAATCAAAGTAAAAAAGATACGGTGATGGATTGATAGACCGAAGCGCGCGGTACACATTAAACTCGTCGCCTTTGAAAGTAGTTGTAAAACGCCGTGAAAGTACTATCTGAAACACGTCACCCCGAAAGCAATGCTCCCTGCCTTTCTCTATCACTTTCAGGAATTCATCATCGGTAAAGTTCGACTCCTCCCCATTTGTCATTGCAAAACGGTAGGTAGAAAATTTGTTGCTGAAAAGGATCTGCTCCACCTTATCAAACGGATGTTTACTTGCGGCAACACCGTCGATTACGTTTTCTGAGATCGTAAGCTCATTGGAAAAATGATCCACTACAATCACATACCTGTAAAGTTTGTAAATGATATCTGGTATTGGCTGCTCGTGTTTCGTAACCTGTACATCTTCCATGAATCGCACGGCATCGTAACTGATGTACCCAAACAATCCACCAGTCGGATATTTGTGATTCTCGCCATCAACCGTAAAACTTAACCGGAACGTTTCAAGTAAGTCAACCGGGTTATTCTCCCTGACGGAAGAAGTCAAACCCTCTTCCCCGGGAAGTTGTTGAGTGATTTTTTCACCTGATACTTCAAACGATGCGAGCGGGTCGCAGCAGATGAAGGAGAGACTGTTTTCATCGCCGTGGTAGTCGGAACTTTCGAGCAGGATGCTGCAGGCAAAAACGTCCCGAAGCTTGAGGTAGATATTGACGGGTGTCAACGTGTCCGCCAGTAGCTTTTTTGTCCGTGTTGTTATCTTATATGTTGTATCGGTTTTCATCTTGAGCCCTTCCGGAAAATTGGATTTGCATAAAAAAACGAAGGCCTGCTGTGAACAGCAGGCCTTCGCGCTTATAATAAGTCATAACAAGGCTGTTCACAAATCGGGATCCGACTTATGCCACCACCATGCTATGTTTGTAAATCTTATCATCTCAATCTTATGATTCTGTTTTCTTCTTAACAGTGCGTTTCTTAGGCGCAGGTGCTGCAGCCGCGGCAGGCGCTACCGTTTTCTTGCTTGCAGAGCGCTTTAACTGAACTTTGATTGCTTTCTTGTTTCGAGAAACGCCAAAAGAACCTTTAGTACGTTTACCTTTTGCAGTTTTTTTATCTCCTCTTCCCATGAGTTGTTTTAACTTTAGTGAGGCAATAATAAGAAAGCGTTTAAAATTTACCAAATGATGCGGCATTATTGCCAACCTAAGTCCCTCTTTTTTTGTTATCGCTTAATAAAAAGGATATGGCTAAGCAAACGATTGACATCCTGTTGGCACTAAGAAATACGGCGGAACGACTGCAATCAACGGTCGACTATCAATGGGGTCACATGGGAAGTTGTAATTGCGGTTTCCTCGCCCAGGAAGTCACGCGACTCTCAAAAGATCAGATTCATAACGGTGCGATGGAAAAGCACGGTGACTGGCAAGAACAGATCAGGGACTATTGCCCTGACAGCGGACTTCTAATGGATGATATCATCACGCAAATGATAGCCTTTGGCTTCGACGGTGATGAACTTAAACATCTTGAAATGTTGTCTGATCCAAAAATCCTCGACCGATTTCCGGTGGCGGATAGAAATCTGCAACGGAATCAAAAGAGTGATGTTATCAGGTATTTGACAAAATGGGCGGAAATGATCGAAGACGAGATCATTCAACGCGAACGTGTGCGTAAAAGGGATTTCGAATTTATTTGATCTCTAACGGCAAATAGAACATCACGCAGTCCTTCACCGCGTAGTGCTGGTTTACAAAACGAAACCAGTTTTTTAACGTCGCCTCTTTTACAAATCCCGCTTTCTCAAGCACACGGATAGATGCGATGTTTTCAATATCCACGAAAGTGTGGATGCGATAGATTCCTGGTATACTTTTCAATAGATTCATCACTGCCATGCACGCTTCAGTTGCGTAACCTTGTCCCCAATGTGTCGGCGAAAGGATATAACCGAATTGAATTTTTCCGCTGTCGTTTATTAAACCGATACTGCCGATCATCTGCGCCGAATGTTGTAAACGAATCGAAAAGCTGTAATCGGTTCCCTCCTCCCAACCCGCGATGGCATATCCGAGAAACAACCGGCTATCCTCCACTGTCGTATGCGTCGCCCATGAAACGAAGCGCGTCGCTTCCGGCTTACTTGCATAGGTATAAAATATTTCCTCGGCGTCTTCGTACCTTAGCCGCGAAAGAAATAGCCTGTCGGTAACAACTGTTTCGGGAATCTGCAGGCGGTCCATAGATCAAATAAAAACAGAATGGGTAAAGACAGCAATATCGTTCACCAGTATTTCAAAAAAGAGTTCGATAGCTTTACCATCATCGTCCGGGTTAATCCTATTCAATATAAAGGAACTGAAATCACACTTCATCAGGACGGCCGTTCGGAGGTCCGGGATCTGGACTTCGACGAACACATTGTCGAAGATCTAACGCACGACGGGTTCGCACCGTCAAGCCCGCTTGAATTTAACCTGTATTACAACGGGTTGGTTTAATTGCCTCTACAAGAGATCAAGTACGCCCGGCGGTTCGTAAATGTATCGCTGACGCTTCCGTGCGGGCATGAAAATATTCCCATTGCCACGAATTATGGTTAAAGTTAAATGAAATGGTGATGAAGAAATTATTTGTAACTCTCTTAATGGTATGTTGTATTGCCGGCGCGTTCGCACAGGATATATTAGTAAGGTCGACGGAGGCGCCCGATACCGATTTTTCAGAATTCAAGACTTTCAATTTTGCCGATCAGGTGGACAATGAATTGAATGCCGGAATATTCTTTCTGAACGACTTGGTTTTTAAAGGACAGGTCCGTGAAGCGATCAGAAACGAAATGTTGGGTGTAGGATATGAATTTAGTGACAATGACGCCGATCTAGTTGTAAACTTTCGCGTGTTCGATAAACCAACCACTTTAAAATCCGCCGAGGATTACGGACCAGGATACTGGGGCTCAGTTTCGTATACAACAGTTGGAGAAATCACAAACTACGATGTTGACGCAGGAACATTGATGATATCGCTGGTTGATCGCGAAAGTGGAAAAATCGTATGGCATGGATTTGCTTCAGGACTTATCGAAGATGATAAATTCATTAAAGAGGAAGGCACAGTTATCCAGGCTGTTAATATGATCTTTGATGATTATTCCGAAAACGTAAACGAATAAAACGTTGACGTATTCGCCAAACGAAAGGAGAACCTAACCGGCTCTCCTTTTTTTTATTCATATCGGAGTGTGTCCACCGGATCCGACATCGCGGCCCTGATGGTTTGAAAACTGATCGTGATGAAGGAAATGGCCACAGCAATCACGAACGTCACAACAAACAACATCGGATTAAGCGGAGCTTTGTTTGCAAAAGCAGCGAGCCACTGTTGTCCGAAATACCAGACGAGCGGGAACGCCAGCAGCGTACCAGCCATTACCAGAGTAATGAACTCCTTCGACAACAGCATTGTAACAGAGAGTACATTGGCTCCCAATACTTTTCTGATTCCGATCTCTTTCGTTTTTGCAACCACCATGAAGGAGACGAGACCGAGCAAACCAATGGAGGCGATGATGATTGTGATCACTGCAAAAATTGCAAGCACCGTCGCAAGTCTTTCTTCAGTCTGATATTCTTTCGCGAAATCATCGTCGAGGAAATAATAGTTGAAGTCATAACCGTCGTAGTGTTTCTTCCATGCATCGCCGAGTGTGGCGATGAGGTCGCTTGTATTCGCGGCTTTATATCGTATGGCGAAAAGGTAGCTGCTTCGCGCATTGTAATCCATCGCCATCGGCCCGATATGCTGTTGCAGTCCAAACTGGTGATAATCCTTCACTACACCGATGACTTTACCAGCAGGGTAACCGGAAGGAGATGCGATCCGTTTACCGATAGCTTCCTCTGGTGACTTCCACCCATACATCTTCACGGCGGTTTCATTCAGGATCAGTCCGTCTTCCGCTTCGGTTAACCTATCCGTGGAGAAATCAGATCCCGCAATGATTTCAAGTCCTAATGTTTTAATGTACTGATCGTCGATTGCCATGTACTCCACAGAAATCGATTCGTCTGCCGGCTTTCCTTCAACATATGAAACTTGCCCAAGCCAGCCAGGAGTACCGGGCAATGCATTCGCATAAGTGATATTGTCAATGATACTCAGGCGTCGGAGCTCGTTGACAAATGCGTTGTGACCATAACTGCTCTTCGCTCCTGATGCGTTTACGACAATCACCTGTTCTTTATCAAAGCCGAGGCTTTGCTTCTGCATATATCGAAGCTGATTGATCACCACCAACGTGCCGCATACGAGCACAACAGAAATGAAAAATTGAAAGATTACAAGAGACCTGCGCAAGTGCACACCTTTAAATCCACTTTGCATTCTACCCTTCAACACTTCCGCCGGGCGCATCGCAGAAATTACCCAGGCTGGATAGTATCCCGAGAGTACAGAGATCACAATAATCAGCATCACCATCCCGCCGATAATTGCCGGATGCAACAACGAGTTAAATGAGTATTGTTTCGCGACCAGTTGATTAAACAACGGGAATAATAATCCGGCGAAAGCCAGCGATACGATAAACGCAATGATCACCAGTACAAACGACTCGCTCAAAAACTGCGTTATGATCGAAAACCTGGTTGAGCCCACAACTTTACGCAGCCCTACTTCCTTTCCGCGGTAAACAGAACGTGCTGTAGTGAGATTAATAAAATTGATACACGCGAGGATGATTACGAAAACAGCAATGCCCGAAAGCAGATAGATCCGTTCCATGCTGCCAAGTGGACCCCATGTGTTTCCGTTCTTTGCCGTAAGATAAAGGTCTGACATTGGCGCCAGTTTCACGTATGCTTCCACGCCCCAGTTCTTCATTGCCTCTCCTGCCCTTTCCATGTAAATGTTGTGAGCCTTTGCAGAGAGCTGCGAAACATCCGTTCCTTCTTTTATTAAAATATAATTTCTGACGTTGATGTTACCCCAGCCACCGTTGTAATCAAAAGGAAACATTGTCGTATACGTGGCGAATGAAATGACGCCATCGACCTGGATGTGAGAATTTGCAGGAAGATCTTTTAAGATACCGGTCACCAGAAACTGAAGCGAGTCACCGATTGTAAGTGTTTTGTTTAATGCATCGCCTTCCTTGAAATATTTTTTGGCTGTCTTTTCGGTAAGAACAATTGTATAAGGATCAATCAACGCCTTTTCGGGATTACCGCTCACCAGGGGGAACGAGAACATCGTTAGGAACTCCGGTGAAGCAAAATGTAGCTCCTCCTTCATACGCTTACCGTTGTGATTGATTGTCATGAACGAAGCACCCTTGCTGTAAAGCACCGCCTCGACCTCCGGATAATTTTTCAATGCATTCCCCACTCCCCATCCGTTAGCATTCATTGCGCCATCTGCACCCGTTGCGGTGTTAAAGAATGAAGTTTCGACGCGATAGAGTCTGTCGAGATTCGCGTAAAATCGGTCATACGACAATTCATCGATCACATACAATAGGATAAAGATCCCTGCAGTCAGACCAAGCGAGAGCCCGACGATATTCACGATCGCATAAGACTTAAACTTCAACAACGCACGGAAAGCGATTTTTAGATTGTTGACAAACATTGTATTTCTATTTATTCGTATCTCAATGACTTAACTGGATTAATGACCGCAGCCTTTACAGATTGAA
The DNA here is from genome assembly GCA_035628595.1 of Chryseosolibacter sp. Classification (GTDB taxonomy): domain Bacteria; phylum Bacteroidota; class Bacteroidia; order Cytophagales; family Cyclobacteriaceae; genus Chryseosolibacter. The sequence goes on along the minus strand of DASPJN010000059.1, from coordinate 3,105 downwards.
AGCTTACGGTCGTGACAGCGACGACAATTGTAATCAACGCACTCACGACAAACACACCCGCTCCAATTTCTATCCTGAATGCGAAGCCATCCAGCCATCGGTTCATCAGCATCCAGACAAGCGGGATGGCGATGGCATTTGCAACGATCACAAGTCGAAGGAAATCTTTTGAAAGCAACATAAGAATATTCGTAACCGAAGATCCAAGCACTTTCCGGATCCCAATTTCCTTTGTACGTTGCGCAGCCGTGAAAGATGCGAGCCCGAAAAGTCCAAGGGATGCAACAAAGATTGCCAGCAAGGCAAAGAATCCGAATACTTTTCCGAACTGCTTGTCCTGCTTGTATTGCCTGTTAAAAAAACTGTCGAGGAAGAAGTAACCGAAAGGATTGCCTGGAAACATTTCCGCATAACGCTCTTTCAGGAATGCCAATGTCTGGCCCGCATCACCATTTATCTTTAATGCAAAATAGTTGTGATTGTAAGGCCTGAGTGTAAAAGCCGTCTGGCGGAAATCGTTCTTCAATCCCTCCTGGTGATAGTTCTCGACAACACCAACAACGGTAAGTGTATCCCTGCCAATTCTCACTTTGCCATTTACGGCCTCATCCGGGTTTTTAAAGCCCAGAATTTCAATGGCCTTTCGGTTTAAAATAACGCTCGCGCTATCTGCTGTAAATTCTTTGCTAAAGTACCGCCCTGAAAGCAAGGTGTTTCCGAAAGTGGTGAAGAAATCATGATCGATGCCGACACGATACATGATCGTATTCGGCACTTCCTGGTCACCGCCAATGCGCTTACTCCCGTTCGTCCAGTAAATCAGGTTGCCCGGTATTTCAGTCGCAGATGTCATTGAAACAATTCCCGGATGCTGTGCAATTTCGTTTCGGAAAGAGTTGTATTGTGACTCATAGGTTTTTGCATCCGTGATTTCCGGGGCGTTGATAACAACCGTACCGTTTATGTCAATTCCAAGATCGCGGTTCTCCATAAACTCAAGTTGCTGGTAAACGATCGCTGTTCCGGCAATCAAAATCACTGATGCGGCGAACTGAATCACAACAAGCGACTTTCGAAGCAAAACGCCTTCTGACGAATTCTTCATGGATCCCTTTAACACACGCGCCGCCTGGTACGACGACAGGACAAACGCCGGATAAAGACCGGAGATCACCGAGCCGAGAATATACAAACCACCCAGTGTGTACCATGTCGTGGGTTCGGACAACACCGAATTGTCAAGCGACTTTCCGGACAGTGAATTAAAAACAGGTATCGCAAGGTTCAACAGTGCCAATGCTAGTAAGACTGCAACAAAATTGATCACGAACGCTTCGCCCATGAATTGTGCAATCAGTTGGAATCGTCCTGCACCAATCGACTTTCGCACACCTACTTCCTTGGCTCTTTCGATCGCGCGCGCGGTTGCCAGGTTGACATAATTCACCCACGCGATAACAAGAATAAAGAATGCGATGATCATGAGAAAATAAACGGAACGTCCGCTGCCGTTCACACGCGCTTCCTGGATAAGATTTGAGTAAAGATGGATGTCGGGAAGGTGCTGCAAAGAAAAAATAACAGCCTTACTTTCCTCGGCTCCGCCATATTTTTCGACAAGCTGCGGAAATTTTGCCTGCAAAGCCTTCGGATCAGTACCGGGTTTCAGCTGAATGTAATTGTAAAAGTCATACCACCCCCACGCGGTCTCGAAATCCTCTCCTACTATTCGTGTCATAGTTGGATACGAAAGTAAAAGCGTAAACTTTAAATGCGAGTTTTCAGGAGACGAGATGACACCGGTGATCTCATATTCTTCCTCATTGCCAAACCTGATTCGTTTGCCCATTGGGTCTGCATCACCGAAATATTTACGGGCTGTTTCCTCTTCGATTACCGCCGTGTTTGGCTCACGAAGAACTGTTTTCCTGTCTCCTTGAAGAAGCGGATATGAAAACATCTCGAAGAACTGCTGATCGACGGTGAAGACGTTATCTTCTTTGATGGCCATGTTTTCATAACGCACGACGCCGCCTCCGTATCGAAGGTAAAGCCTGCACGCATTTTCAATCTCAGGATATTCGGCGAGCATGGCAGGCGCCACTTTCGGAAAAGCGGTCGCGGATTGAAAAACAGTTTCTCCACCGCGAACAAAATCATACTGGACACGATAAATGTTTTCTGCATGTTCATGGAAATCATCGTAGCTCAGTTCGTCCTTTACATATTGTAGAATGAGCAGACTGGAGGCCACACCGATGGCGAGACCGAGAATATTCAAAACAGAGAAACCCTTTCGTCGACTGATGCTGCGAAAGGTTGTCAAAAGGTAGTTTTTTATCATGTGGCAGGTTGGTGTCGTTCGTTCAGGTTACAATGAAGGTGCCACAGCGGAAAGCACTGTTTCCGCCCCTTTGAGCAGCTTTAGTGCGTGTTGCGTGTTCTCATTTGAACAAAACCGTCCAATCCCGGACGGTGCCTTGGAGGCTCCTGGCGCAATTAATCAGGAACAATAACCACATCATCATCGCGCGCAAATCAAGGGGATGGCGCAGACATCGTGAGCACGTTGTAGGCAACTAGCAGTCGCGCCATGACGTTTATGAATGACACTCGCTTATAACGTCATTCCGCGACTACACACTTCCTATGAAATGCCTATTTCTTCTGCGGAACCCCCTCGATTGCCAGAGGACTATAAAATACATACTTCCCTGGCTACTCCTTTCGAAGACATCACGCTTTAGCTGGCTCCAGCTTTTTACGAAAAATTCGGTTCTGATAAAATAGATCTCAGAAAAGCTCTTTCGCAATCCTGAAAATCGGGTCGGATTTTCCCATGGAATAGTAATGAAGCGTTGGAACACCACGTTTCATTAATTCACGCGATTGCTCTACTGCCCAGCGGATACCGACCTCCTTCACCGCTGCGTTATCTTTGCAACCCTCGACTTCATCAGCAAGTTCTTCCGGTATGTCAATGTGAAACGTAGTGGGCAAAATATTGGCTTGCGACTTAGTCGTTATCGGTTTGATGCCGGGAATGATCGGAACATTGATTCCAGCGGCTTTACACTTGTCGACGAAGTCAAAATACTTTTTGTT
>DASPJN010000058.1:0-17761 GCA_035628595.1 Chryseosolibacter sp. | reverse complement strand
AAAGGTTTTTGCAGGAACGGTGAATCAAAAAGGTAGCTTCCGATTCGAAGCGCTAAAGGTTGGTGGTGATACCGTGCTCGCACAGATAATCAAGATGGTACAACAGGCACAAGGAAGCAAGGCGCCCGTTCAAAAGTTGGTGGATAAAATTGCCGGCATATTTGTTCCGATTGTGATCGCGATAGCCATCATCACATTTTTCACCTGGATGTTTGTAGCGGGTGACGTTACACATGCTCTACTCACGTCGGTTGCGGTACTTGTCATCGCTTGCCCTTGTGCGCTTGGGCTTGCGACGCCCACTGCAATTATGGTCGGGATTGGAAAAGGAGCGGATAATAATATTCTGATCAAGGATGCAGAAAGCCTCGAGTTTGGTCACAAGGTCAATGCGATCATCCTCGACAAAACAGGGACAATCACAGAGGGAAAACCTGCTGTGACCGATATCGTGTGGGCGACTGAAACGAATTTGGAATGGAAGAAGATACTTTTTTCGCTGGAAGAGCATTCTGAACACCCGTTGGCGGAGGCTGTCGTGAAGTTGCTGAAAGAGGAAGGAATTGAACCCGGTGCGATCAGTAATTTTGAGAGTATTACGGCGCGCGGTGTGCGTGGACAGTCAAATGGAAAAACTTTTTTTGTTGGCAACGCACGTCTTATAAACGAAAACAATATTGCGGTATCAGAGGCTCTTTCTCAAAATGCCATGAAGCTGCAAGCGCAGGCCAGGACGGTTGTTTACTTTGCCAATGCGGTGAGTGTACTTGCAGTGATCGCAATCGCAGACAAGATCAAAGCTACTTCGAAAGCTGCGATTGAGGCGTTGCACAAAAAAGGCATTGAGGTCTTCATGTTGACTGGCGACAATCAACAAACGGCGATGGCGGTAGCTTCACAGTTGGGAGTAAAACATTTTCGCGCGGAAATGATGCCGGCAGAGAAAGCGGGATTTATAAAAGATCTGCAATCGAAAGGAAAAGTCGTAGCCATGGTTGGCGATGGAATTAACGATTCACATGCACTAGCACAAGCGGATGTCAGCATAGCCATGGGAAAAGGTTCAGACATTGCCATGGATGTTGCCAAGATGACGTTGATCACGTCCGATCTTCAGTCAATACCCAAAGCGTTGAACCTGTCGACGAAGACAGTTCGCGGTATTCGACAAAATCTTTTTTGGGCGTTTATTTACAATATCGTTGGAATTCCAATTGCTGCGGGACTTCTCTATCCACTGAATGGTTTCTTGCTCGATCCAATGATCGCCGGCGCGGCAATGGCGCTCAGCTCGGTAAGCGTCGTGATGAACAGCCTTCGTCTGAAGATCGCTGATATTTAACAAATATTTAGAACGAGGGTAGGGGTAATCCTCAAGTTGTGTGTCTCAGTTAAAAGTAAAACAGAAATGAACGTCGCAAGCAGTCATCCATTGTCCACGACACATCAGATTGAAAATGCATGGCCTCCTGCCTGGAATCCAATGGCATTAATGAAAAGCGTGCGCGACAAATTCGGCGCATGCGTTACAGAAGAGAACAGGATCTTTCTTTTTATCGATCTCAATGACTCCACGATGCATGCAGAAGAACTTGGCCATCTGCGCTACAGTAAATTTTTGTCACGATTTTTTCAGGACTTCAAAATTTGTGTTAGGAAAATGGGCGGCAATATTTATCAGTATGTTGGCGATGAGATCGTTGTCAGTTGGGAGAATACGTCTGAAAATGTGCGGAGTGCCTTATTGTTAGCAGAATGTTTTCGCAACAAACTAGCATCAAAGTTTTCCGTTTACCGTTCGCTTTTTGGATTTATTCCTGATTTTAAAGTGGCGCTCCATTCGGGTTTTGTAGCGATCACACGAATGGGTTTTCGTAAAATGTATCACGGCGACGTGCTCAATACCTGTTCGCGAATGATCAAAGTTGCCTCCGAGAGAAAGTTGTCATTGGTGGTGTCACCCGACGTTTTGCGCGGGCTAAACGATTCAATGGCCGTTGAGTCTACCATTATAGAGAACGTTATTATGCGCGGCAAGCGTGATCGAATGCAATTACTATCCGTTAGATCCCTGAATTATTAGTCCCAAGCAACCCCCGTTGCGCACGGTAAGAAAAAGTTTTGTCTTTACGGGTACGTGAACGATTTGCGCTATCTTCACGCGGCTTCACGTTCATGACAACACCACGTCGTCAATCAGATCAGGTTTTTATTATCGGCATGATTCTCAGCATGACTTGCTGGGGATTCAGTTGGACATCCGGTAAAATTCTTTCGCAGTATGGTGATCCGTTAACCATTTCGTTGATCCGGTTTGGCGTTACAGTTCTTTCACTGATTGCAGTTGTCCTGGTTCTGAAAGAAAAGCTGCAACTCAAGCGTGCCGGATTTTTCGATTTGCTGATCGCAGGGATGCTACTTTCCATTTACACGTATGTTTTTTTCAAAGGGCTGATGCTTGGTAAGGCAGGTGCGGGTGGCGTGCTGGTGACGGTACTTAATCCAATCGTTGCGTACGCCATCACAATCATCCTCGCGCGCCGTAAGCCTACACGTAGAGAAATGCTTGGTCTTTCTCTCGGATTGGTCGCGGGTTTTGTATTGCTGAAAGTTTTCTCCAGTCCTGGCGACATTATAAAAGCCGGCAATATTTATTTTCTGCTTGCTGCTATCGTGTGGGCTGTATTGAGCAGATACACTGCGCGGGCATCGCGTTATGGTTCGTCAATATCGTTCAGTTTCTGGCTGTACGTTGTCAGTACACTGATGATGTCGTTTCTTGCCGGAGTTAATCCGTCTATCCATGTATTAAAAAATGCCGACTCGCTCTTTTGGTGGAACCTGTTTTTCAGCGCAACGATCACCACTGCACTCGCGACAACTTTTTATTTTGTAGCAACAGCAAGAGTCGGCGCAAGCCAGGCAAGTAGTTTTATTTTTCTTGTTCCATTTTCGGCAGCGCTGGGATCATGGACCTTTCTTTGCGAAACAATTGAATTGCACACCATCATTGGGGGATTGCTCGGCATTGCCGCCGTATATGTGTTGAACTTAAGGAAAAGATAACGTCAGGAATTGCAGGTAAAAATGCATTACTTTTGTTGGTTGAATGGAAATCATTGGTGCATTTGCGCTCGTACTCCTCGCTCTCGCGATTTTTGGAACGCCGCTTGTATTTTTGTATCAGGTCATTGAAGCGATTTGTAATTATTTTCTTTCCGACTGGTGGAATCGCAGACTACCTTTTACACCTGTCGATTTTCAGGTAAAACATTATCTGGAAGTAAACTGTGCATATTACCAGCATCTGAATGAATCAGAACGGACGACTTTTATCAAACGCGTTCAGAAATTTCGAAGGATGAAGACCTTCGAAGGCAGAGAAGGGTTATATGTAACTGTCGAAATGGAATTGCTTGTGTGTGCGGCTGCCGTTCAGATAACATTTGGTCATCCAAGTGTATATTTTCGCCATTTCAAATTGATTGTTCTTTATCCCGATGTTTATTATTCAACTACAACTGACGCATTTCACAAAGGAGAAGTAAATACAGGAGGTGTGATTGTTCTATCCTGGAAGAATTTGCTTCAAGGCTTCACCGTACAACATGATGGGATAAACCTCGGGTTGCACGAAATGGCGCATGCACTCAAGTTAGTGGAACACGGAGGCAGTCGCACAGGGAATTTTTTTGATCGCAAGACATTTTTTCAATTCATGTCTCATGCACGTGCGGAGATGCAACGAATCAATGAAAATGAGGTGAGTTTGTTCCGAAAGTATGCAGCCACCAACGATCACGAATTTTTCGCGGTTGCTGTCGAAAACTTTTTCGAACGACCAAAGGCATTTTCTACATTACATCCGACATTGTATGATTTGCTGGCTGGACTCATGAATCAGAATCCGGCGATAAAAAGATTTTCCTGACAGGGGATTTAACAACAACACGTCTGTAACAAAAGGATTCTCAGTCAACTTCCTGGAAACTTTCGTCGCCACACATCCTGACAATTTGTGGCATGAATGAACCCATTACTTCAACCAGCTCGTCCTGGTAGCTCATCACCTGATGAATGTCTTTATAAGCCATTGGCGCTTCGTCCAGTCCAGCGCCGATGAGTTCAACGCCAGCTTGTTTCAAAAATTTATTTACGTGGCCGCGCAGAATTGTTTGTTTTGCTTTTGTCCGTGACATCGTTCGACCTGCACCGTGCGACGCGGATTTGATTGATTCATCAACTCCCTTTCCCCGGACAATGAAGCCCGGTGTTGCCATTGATCCCGGAATAATTCCAAGCACACCTTTTCCTGCAGGTGTTGCGCCCTTTCGGTGGACGATCATTTCATTGCCCGCCCCATTTTTTTCTTTCCAGGCAAAGTTGTGATGATTTTCAATCATTGCGAGTGGTGTTTCCCGAAGGCCAACAGCAATCCGTTCGTGGATCTGATGATGACAGGCAGACGCATAGTCGCCGGCAACATTCATTGCAAGCCAGTATTCCGCACCTTCCTCCGAATCAAGATCGAGCCAGGCAAGATGTTTCGCTTCTGATGGAAGCTTACATTTCGCCATCGCGATTTTCGTGTAATAACGAGCGACGTTGGCGCCCAGCCCGCGAGATCCGGAGTGGGACAGCAACGCGGTGTATTGTCCGGGAGCAAGACCAAATTCATTAATCGGATGTAAAATCTCCACTACGCCAAATTCTACAAAATGATTCCCACCACCTGAGGATCCGATCTGTTGCCACGCGCGGTCTTTCATTTCACGCAGGATGCTTAACTCGTCAAAGGCTTTACGCGCGAGGATCGCGTCGTCTTTTGGTTTCTTGAAAGTCTCGCGCCCAAACTTTGTATTCTCAATCAGAATTTTCCGGAAATCATTTCTGCGCTCACTCAACTTATTGATCGGGATGTCATAAACGGTCATGCACATTCGGCATCCGATATCAACGCCAACGCCATAAGGTATTACCGCATTATGTGTTGCGAGCACTCCACCGATAGGAAGTCCATAACCCTGGTGTGCGTCGGGCATCAATGCGCCGGCCAAAGCAATCGGCAGTCTCATGGCCGTGTCCATCTGATCGCGTGCGCCCTGCTCGATGGCTTCTGCGCCATAAATGCGATAAGGTTTCCCTTCGATGCTAAGTGAAATGTTCTGCTGGGCTGGCTTTAGTAGAGCATGGGCAACCGCTGCGAAATGATCGTGAGTGATAAACGAAGATGGATTATCGAGCACCTGTTTCAGGAGCGCCAGCTTTTCGTCCATGCGCATGCCGGCATATTCGCCTTCCGCCAGCTGCAATGCCAGGCCAAGCGCTTTGCCTTCGATGAAGCCAATGTTTTTCAAATCCTTTCCTGTGATCATAAAAGAAAATCCTCAGACGTCCGTCTGAGAATTTCATCATAAAATGATGCCTGATAAAATTTGCTGTAAGTCCGAATTTTGCTAGTCAAAGAATATCACTTCCCCGTTGTCCATGTCGTAATATGCACCAACAATTCGTATTTCGCCGCCTTTTTCCATTTCGTTCAGCACAGGGCTTTGCTTGCGGATATTTTCGACCGTAAGCGACACATTTTTTCGGATTACCATATCCACAAATTCAGCATTACCGGAATTCTGTTCTCCGTCATGGTGGCGACAGGCTTCAACCGCCGGCTTAATCTTTTTTAGTAACAAGGTTAGATTTCCTAACTCGACATTGTCGACTGCACCTTTTATGGCGCCACAATATTCGTGGCCGATAACAAGCACGAGCTTTGCGCCTGCAACCTTGCAACTGAACTCCATTGAACCAAGAATATCTTCATTGACAATATTTCCCGCAACACGCGCCACAAACAAGTCCCCAATTCCCTTGTCGAAAACATCTTCAACCGGTACACGTGAATCGATACAGGAGAGAATTACAGCTTTGGGATACTGACCGGTAATGGCCGCGCGAATTTGTTTCGAATGATCCCTTACAGTGAGGCTGCCCGACCTGAACCGTTTATTTCCTTCTTTCAGGCTTTCGAGAACATCATTCGGTGTTAAACGCTTTTGTTCTTCTGCAGATAAAACTCTTTCAACGAGGGGCACTTGATTTACTTCCATCTTATATCGGCTTATTGGTTTGCCGTGAAGATAAGCACGCATGGAAGATTCACATAACCAAAAGAAAATTTGTTGCTTAATAAGTTAACCTCAAGCGAAAATAGCCTTGAAAAGTGATCAATGATTACAAGGGCCTATAAGTCATAGCCACCGGTACAATCGAGGCACACGTTGCCATAGGCCTCATATTCATCGTAAGCTGCCCCTGGTTTCCCGAAAATCGTGATGATCTTATCGATGCGTATATCAAGGCCGTTATCAAGCTTGATAAAAAGTCCCTGGCCAGGGATTTCGCCGAACCACGTTATTTTTCCTTCCGCACTTTCGACAACCCGCGGCTTATTCATAAAAAATACTTTTCCGGATTTGCCAAGATCCATTTGCTCCTGAATTGTTTCCCGATGATCGTACGAGACCGGTGTGTATGTGTCACTGTATTTTGATTCGTTCATAAAAAACTAACAAGTTAACCCATGGAAAATGTTTCGAATTACGCTGGTTTAAAATGTCTCACATATATATGTGGTCAAAATGGGACGTTTCCAAATTTTGTAAGGTTTTCCATACAGATTTTACTTTAAAAGGCATTAAATGTTCCACCATGTAAAATTTAATTTGCCCGGTCACATACAAGCGTTAGGTAAAATTATATCTTCGCACCCGATTCATTAACCTTAACTAAACTTATGAAAAAAGCTTTACTCATGACGGCAGTCATGTTTATGACTGCCTTTTGGGCCTCTGCGCAGCAGCGAACGTTCTGGACGCGATCGTCACCGGATGCCGCAACGCAGTTAATTCAAGGCCGCGCCGCCACTTCTCAGTTTGAAGTGTTTGAGTTGGATCTTCAATCGCTCAAAGAAGTCGTTTCCCAGGCGCCTTTACGTGGCCAATCTTCTTCACAGGAAATGATCATCAGCTTCCCGACACCTGACGGAACTACCGAACGGTTTAGCGTGATCGAAGCACCGGTACTTCATCCGGATCTTGCAGCGAAATATCCTGGAATTAAATCGTACGCAGGACAAGGCATCGACGATCCAACTGCAACGATCCGGTTCAGTGTTTCGAACCAGCGCGGGTTTCATGGAATGGTGATCTCTTCTGCAAAAACATCATTTTACATCGACCCGTATTCTGAAGACCTGAAGCTCTACTCGGTTTTCAAGCGCGCAGACATGAGCGCAGCCTCAGATTTTCAGTGCCTCTCCAGCGATGAATTGCTGCAACATTCAGAACAACCGACTGACAATTCTACCGGACGCACCAACGACAAAAAACTCCGCAAGTATCGTCTTGCACTTTCATGCAACGCGGAATACGGAAACATTTTTGCCGGAACATCAGGCACAGATGCCGACAAGAAAGGAAGAATTCTTGCGCAGATGAACATTACCATGACACGCGTAAACGGAATCTACGAGCGTGACCTTGCTATTACCATGGAAATCATTCCAACAAATGATCGCATCATTTACTATGGAAGTACATCGTCTGACCCATGGAGCAACGAATGGAATTCAAAGACACAGCAGGTTATCGACAGCCAGATTGGTAATGCGAACTACGACATTGGTCACAACTTCAACACTACTGGTGGTGGTAATGCCGGATGTATTGGTTGCGTTTGTACAACAGGTAGCAAGGGCAGTGGTTACACAGGAAGATCAGATCCAACCGGTGATGCATTTGACATCGACTATGTAGCACATGAAATGGGACACCAGTTTGGTGGTTATCACACGCAAAGCAATTCTTCATGCCGTAGCGGAAGTGGTACAACAGAAGTTGAACCTGGCAGCGGAAGCACTATTATGGGTTACGCCGGTATTTGTTCAGCTAACGTTCAGAACAACAGCGATGCATATTTTGCTTACGTAAACATTCGTGACATCTCTGCAAACGTGCAGACAGGAGAGAGTTCAGGTTGCCCGCAGGTTGTTAGCCTTGTAAACAATCCGCCAACCGCAAATGCTGGCGCGGACTATACAATTCCAAGATCAACTGCTTTCAAACTAACCGGTCAGGGTTCAGATCCTGACGGAGATGCGCTTACTTACACATGGGAACAGAATGATCCAGGCAATCCGAACTCAAACTCGGCTCCGACTTCTACCCGTACAGTTGGACCTATGTTCCGTTCTTATGAAGGCACAAGCTCTCCGACACGTGTATTCCCGCAAATGAGCAGTGTGGTTGCCAACAACCTTACGCCGACATGGGAAGTAGTTCCTTCTGTTGGAAGAACATTGAATTTCTCTTTAACCGTTCGCGACAATAAAGCAGGTGGTGGTCAGACGTCTGACGATCTGATGCGTGTAACTGTAAGCGGAACCGCCGGACCATTCGTAATGACGGCACCGAACACTGCTGTTACATGGAGCGCAGGCTCAACGCAAACCGTTACATGGAATGTTGCCAGCACAAATACGACGCCGATCAACTGCGCGAACGTCAACATCAAGTTATCGACTGATGGTGGATACACATATCCAATTACCATCCTTTCGAATACACCGAACGATGGAAGCCAGACGATCACAGTCCCTAACAATCCAGGCACAACCTGCCGGATAATGGTAGAGGCTGTGGGAAATATTTTCTTTGATATTTCGAATACAAACTTCACGATCAGCGGCGGTGTTACTTGTAACGCTACAGTGCCAACAGGTCTTTCGGCTTCAAATGTCAGCACAACAGGAGCAACATTGAATTGGAATTCAGTAGCCGGTGCGACGTATGATGTTCAATATCGTGCAACCGGAACTACAACATGGACAACGGTTTCCACCGCAACGAATTCAACCACGCTATCAGGTCTGACTTCCGGAACACAGTATGAGGCGCAGGTGCGTAGCAAGTGTACAAGTACTACGTCTGCATACAGTTCTTCGGTGACCTTCACAACAACAACAGTCCAGACATGTACGGCGACAGTGCCAACAGGTCTCGCGGCATCAAACGTAACTTCATCGGGCGCAACGCTGAACTGGAACGCTGTAACAGGAACAACCTACGACGTCCAGTATCGTCGTACCGGAACAACCACATGGACAACTGTGTCTCCGTCAACGAACTCAACTACGCTTTCCGGCCTCATCGATGGCACACAGTACGAAGCACAGGTTCGCAGCAAGTGTCCGACGACAACTTCGGCATATAGCAGTTCAGTAACGTTTACAACTTCAACAATAGACATTACATATTGTGCATCAAAAGGCAATAACGTCGCGGATGAATACATCGGGCGCGTTCAAATTGGAACGATCAATAATGCCTCTGGCGCGAATGGCGGATACGGTGACTTCACTTCATTGTCAACTGATCTGAATAAAGGATCTGCCTATACTATTACGGTAACACCGACGTGGACTGGAACTAAGTACAACGAAGGTTATGCTGCATGGATCGATTACAATAATGATGGCGACTTTACTGATTCTGGCGAGCAGATCTGGTCACGTTCAGCATCCAAGACAACGCCTGTAAGTGGAACATTCACGATACCTTCTTCAGCATCTAACGGCGCGAAGCGTCTGCGTGTGTCGATGAAGTATAACGGAATTCCGACTTCATGTGAGACGTTCAGCTACGGCGAGGTCGAAGACTATACAGTCAATCTTCAGACAGTAACAAGTACCTGTACAGATGTTACATTGACACTGAAACTTGACAATTACCCTGAAGAAACAAGCTGGACAATCAAAAATGGTTCAGGTGCAACAGTTGCATCCGGTGGCACATATGGATCATCGCCTGATGGTAGCACAATCACAGCCACCAACTGTCTCCCGGCTGGTTGCTATACCTTCACGATCAATGATACATACGGCGATGGAATCTGCTGTACATACGGGAGCGGATCATACACATTGAAGGATGCATCCGGCACAACGCTGGCGTCCGGCGCGTCATTCAGTAGTTCTATGACGCACAACTTCTGCGTGGGATCTGGTTCGAAAGAAGCGAGGGGTAGCGAGTTTGCTGGCGCAATGATGACAGAATCTTCGGCTAAGATACTTTATCCGAATCCTGTTAAAGATGTGATGAAGATCAGACTTAAAGAGAAGGCTGAGATCAGATCCGTAACGATCACGGCGACGAATGGCAGACCGATTCGCGCTTCGATTGCAGAAGATAAAACTCTCGACGTTTCAGCACTTCCTTCAGGCATGTACGTTTTGACGCTGGAAACAACTAAAGGAATTATCAAGGAAAAGTTCATTAAAGAATAACACCACCATTCCTTAAACCTCAGAGGCCGCCTGTTAAAAAAGGTGGCCTCTTTGTTTTTTCGGGGTGGTACTCTTGTGGACCAGATGTAGGTTATGAATTAATATCTAATCCGAAGTCCGGTCGTGGAATTTTTGGCCATTCAGTAAACGGGTAATAGACGTCGCAAGCCGGGTAACCCGGGTATCTTCTTTCTTTGCGCCAACGATCCAGTTGACATAATACTTTTGCTCGCCTTCCGACAATGATTGAAAGAATTTGTATGCTTTGGGTTCATCCTTCAGGCAAAGCAAAAGCTCAGACGGAATTTCGAGAGGTTCATTGTCAGGATACAGAACAATCCGCACATGGTCACCTTCTTTCTTTTTGATTTTCTTTCGAATTTCAGCTTTCACCGGAAGAAAACAGATTGCCATTGCCCATTGGCATCAAATGGTATTTCTTGAATTCAACTCCATCAATTGAGCCACGCACTTTTACCCAGCCAAACGGTTTAGTTTTATCCTGCATTATTTCCGGTATTCGTGCAAACGTCCAGCCGCCTTTGCCGGGGAATTTTTCGAGCCTGTACTGTTTATTAACAAGCGGTTTCATCGCGAAAACTTAGCAACAACGGTTTTAAAGCAAGTTGAATGGCAAGGTACGTTGGCTCGCGTTATATCATTAAAGAATATTTTGAAAACCTTTTGTAATTCCCGGACATCGCTGCATACTTATATTCACAAACTAACCAAATTTCAAGTAATGACTCCCCAGAATCGTAAACGAATTTCAATGCTTGTAGCCCTGTGCAGCATATTCTTTCTGCACGCTGGCGCGCAAGACATTTACCGCTACAACATCGATCTGAATAAAGTGAGCGATGATAAGCTGACGGTTGAATTACAGACGCCTGCTATTTCGCAAAAGCAGATCACGTTTTATATGCCGAAAATTATACCCGGCACCTATAGCAATGCCGATTACGGAAAATTTGTTTCCAGCTTCACTGCAACTGACAAATCAGGTAAGCCATTGCCGGTAAAACAAGCGAGCGAGAATAGCTGGCAGATTTCAAATGCTACAAAACTTAGTCGCATTTCATATCAGGTAGAGGATACATGGGAATCTGAGAAGGAGCATGACATATATGATATGTCCGGAACGAACATCGAAGACAAAAAGAACTTCGTGATCAACACGCCTGGCTTCTTCGGCTACTTCGAGGGTATGAAGAAAGTTCCTTTTGAGCTGACTTTTACAAAGCCTGATAGCTTTTATGCATCAACGGCACTCATTGCCACGACAACCAATAACACCACAGATGTATTCAGGTTGGAGAATGCTGATCATTTGTACGACTCGCCGATTATGTTTTCTAAGCCCGACACAGCTTCAATCAAACTCGGAAAGACAAATGTTCTCATTTCTTCCTACTCGCCACGAGGCATGGTGAAAGCTGACCAGATCGCTGACTTGCTCACAGAAATGTTGAAGGCAACGAAAAACTACCTTGGCGGAAAATTGCCTGTCGATAAGTATGCCTTCATTTTTTATTTTAACGGTGAGCAACCGCCGCTTAAGCGAACAGGTGCTCTTGAGCACAACGCTTCTTCATTCTATGCTTTGCCTGAACATCCGTTTCAGAACCTTGCGCCAATTTTGCTGGATATTAGTGCGCACGAATTCTTCCACATCGTAACGCCGTTAACGATTAGTTCAAGAGAAGTAAAGGAGTTTAATTTTAATGAACCTGTTCTTTCGAAACACCTGTGGTTATACGAGGGAAGCACGGAATATGCATCAGATCATGTGCAGGTTGTTGAAGGACTGGCTAGTCCGGAACAATTCCTGGCAAAGCTTTCTGAGAAGATAAAGAATTCGAAAACGCAATATGATGACAATCTTCCCTTCACCGAGCTAAGCAAAGAAAGCGCGGGAAAGCACAAAGAACAATACGGAAACGTATACGAGAAGGGCGCGTTGATTTGTGCTGCGCTTGATGTATACCTGCTGAAACTGTCAAACGGACAATACGGAATCAGAAACTTGAAACATGACCTGGGTGTTAAGTTTGGTAAGGTTGAGTATTTCGATGACGATAAGTTGTTTGAAACAATTACCAAGCTGACTTACCCTGAAGTTCGCGAGTTTTTCAAAACTTACGTTGAAGGCCCGGCATCAATTCCGTATGACAAATTTTTCGGATACGCTGGTGTTAACGTGAAGATGGGCAAAACCCCTACAATGGGTGGTATTCAATTGAACGCATCGAAGGACGGAAATCTCCAGATTGTTGGAACCGGTTCCATGAATGCGCAGGGGAAGGCGCTGGGTTATAAGGTTGGTGATGAGATCCTGGCCGTGAACGATGAGTTGATTACCCTCCAGAATGCGCAGGCCTTTTTCGAAAATTTCACAAAGACAGCAAAAGAGGGCGATGATATCGCGGTAAAAGTGCGCCGGATGAATGAGGCTGGAAGCCCCGAAGAAGTGGTGTTGAAGTCTAAATTGATTTTCAATGACACTTACTCACTGATGTTAAATCCATCGCCAACGCCGGAGCAATTGGTTGTTCGTAATGCATGGTTTGGTAACGCCGGCGAGAAAGTGTCGCAGTCAAAGATTGTAGAAGCTGACCCGAAAGACGTCGCAACGATCGACGCCGTTGTTAAGAGTCTTTATGACGTAATTTCCGGTGAGGCCGGGCCGCGTAACTGGGATCGCTTCAGAAGTTTATTCTACGCTGACGCTTACATGGCTGCCATGATACCCG
Source organism: Chryseosolibacter sp. (assembly GCA_035628595.1). Taxonomy (GTDB): domain Bacteria; phylum Bacteroidota; class Bacteroidia; order Cytophagales; family Cyclobacteriaceae; genus Chryseosolibacter. The sequence goes on along the minus strand of DASPJN010000058.1, from coordinate 4,666 downwards.
GACCAGATGGAAAACCAACATTCAAGAAGTTTTCTCCTGAGGAATACATTAAAATGAATGCACCGATGTTTGAGAAGTTTTCCTTTATGGAAAAAGAGATCGGGCGTACGGAAGATGTGTATGGCAATATAGCGCAGGTATTCAGTGCTTACGAATTTACACTCGGAACGCCCACACCGATGAATGAACGCGGCATTAACAGCATTGAGTTGATCAAAGAAAACGATCGCTGGTATGTGTTAAGCATCATTTGGAATGATGAGTCGAAGGAAAATCCGATTCCCATGAAATACGTGAACGGCCCTCAATCTTCGAAGCCAAAGAAATAGACGGCATTGAGACGCCATCAAGGAAAGCCCGCAGGTTATGCGGGCTTTTTCTTGCTCATTTCATACTCCTTTTTGGGTAATCGAAAGGACGATTCTCTTACAAGAATTTCTCCAGCTGAAACTTTTTTCAATTTCTGTTACATCTTATTACAATTCCGCCGGCGGTTTCAAGTTAAAGCTTAGGATATTTGGATAGCAACCGAAAGTCATTGCTAAATTCAAACCATCAAAGTTATGCTTGTCAACTATATTCTTCTGGCGCTTCGCAACATTCGGAAGCAACGCGGTTACACCATTATTAACACGCTCGGACTTGGAATAGGGCTTGCATCTGCCATCTTTATTTTTCTTTATGTACGACATGAGCGCACATTCGATGCCCATCATCCTTTCGCCGAAAATACTTACAGACTCGGATACCGGATCCAATATCCGAATGGGCAAAGCGAAGCATATCCTGCTTCACCCGCAGGCTGGGATAACTATATTAAAGACACCTACAGCGGAATTTCAAAGATTACCAGCTTCACAACGACAGGTATGCCCACGAGCATCGAGTTTGAAGAAGCAGATAAAATTGTTCTCACAGAAGATATTATCTGGGCAGAGCGAAATTTCCATGAAATTATTTCCATTCCCTTGCTCAAAGGAAATCCTTCAGACCCACTGAAGGAAGTTAACAGCATGATTCTTTGCGAAAGCGCCGCGAAGGAATTGTTTGGCGATCTGGATCCGATCAACAAGGTCGTCAACATCTCACACACCTTCCTGACGAATGGTCAAAAAATTCCGATGATGATTGCAGGTGTATACAAAGATCTGCCAACGAACTCACACCTTAGGCCGAAGTACATTCTTAATATACTTTCATTAAAGCCGGTAACGCCAGATCTGGAAACAATGCTCGATGGTTCCATGGCTGACAACGATGGGGCGAACATGTGGACACAGTCATTTTTTGTCTGTAACGATGAAACTAAAATTGCTGTTATCCAGGAGGACTTACAAAAACGCGCAAACGCTATTCTTGAAAGATTTCAGCTTGATTTCAAATTCAAACCACTGATCCGAAAAATCACGGAAGCGCATTTTGATCAGGAGATCAACTGGAGCATTTCAAGCAAGTCGGCGGACGAAAAATATATTTACGTTTTCATTTCAATCGCCGTGCTTATTTTACTGGTTGCCTGTATCAACTATGTAAATCTCGCCACAGCAAGGTCGGTGGCGCGCGCGAAAGAAATTGGTTTGCGGAAAACTTTTGGTGGTATAAAACTTCAGTTGTTTACCCAGTTCATGCTGGAGTCGTTTATTCTTGTGCTCATCGCTGCTGTTATCGCTATATTAATTGTGATCGGCTTCATGCCGCAATTCAATGATCTCACCTCAAAAGTGTTCCACATTAAGGATGTTTTTACGCCAGACATGTTAGCGCTGATCGCGATTGTAATTGTGTCTGTAACAATTCTTGCTGGCAGTTACCCGGCGCTTTTTGTTTCCGGATTTCAGCCTGCCAATGTGCTGAAAGGAAAGTTTGCTTTTCGGAAGGGCTCAAACACTTTCAGGCAATTCCTAACCGCAGTGCAATTCGTTGTCGCCGTCATGTTACTCGCTGGAACGGTGATCCTTGTTCGTCAAATGGATCTGATGCGAAACTCAAAATTAAATGAAACAGGAAAGCAGGTAGTCTCAATACGATATGGAGGATTTTCAGGCCGGGCTGACGACCAGAAGTATCTTGCCTATAAACAACTCATCCTGCAGGATCCGGAAATTGAAGCTGTCACGCTCGCAAACCATTTGCCACGACTCGATTTTTTTGGGCCGATCAACATGGAAATGCAGTTCCCTGAGATCAGCGAGGAAAAGTTTTCATGGTTCCAGCTTAACGGTGATTATGACTTTCCAAAAACCTTCAGACTAAACATCATTGCAGGTCGGGATTTCGATCATGATAATACGCGCGACTCCACTGCAATTCTTTTAAACGAATCTGCGGTGAAAGCGTTAAAGCTGACACCCGAAAATGCCGTAGGAAAAACAGTTGTGCGTCCTGCGCACGTAATGAATTACGGCCCGCCCGATTCAACCGCTGCACCGATCACAGGAATAGTGGTTGGCGTTGTGGAAGATTTCCCTTACAGAAGCATGCATAACAGAATTGATCCGCTTGCAATCTCGCCGAAACCACACAGCTTTGATCGCATCATTCACGTCCGGCTTCCGGAAGGAAAGATCAGTGAAAAAATTCCGATGCTCGAAACAAAGTGGAAACAGGTCTATCCCGATTTCGGATTCAACTACTGGTTCATTGACGATGAGTTTGGTCGTATGTATGAAAATGAAACACAGGTCGCTCAGATCACCGAAAAATTTTCGGCCCTTGCGATACTGATCACGTGTGTGGGCCTCTATGGCCTCGCTGCTTTTCTATCGCAACAACGAACAAAAGAAATCGGAATCAGGAAAACGCTTGGTGCAAGCAATACGCAGATGGTACTTTTACTGTTGTGGACATTCGCGAAATTGCTTTTGATTGCCTGTTTCATCGGGTTACCCGTGACGTGGTATCTGTCATCGCAATGGCTGTCAGGCTTTGCGTACCAGACTGACCTTTCCCTTTGGGTTTTTGGTGGGGCCGTATTTATTATGGTAACAATCACTTTGCTGACTGTCGGATTCGAAACACTCAAAGCCTCAATGACAAACCCTGTGTCGGCCTTAAAGCACGAATGACTACTACGATCGTATCAGTGTGAAATTGATCTCGAAATCGCGTGGATTGTTTCCAAAGCTATCCCTCGATGCGAGCAAATCCTCAGCAGTCATAGAATTTACGCGATCGGTTTCTGCATCCAGTGATGCTGCTAATTTTCGTAGGTGGTTAGCTGCACGTGATTGATTCTTGTTTTTATTTGATGAAAGGTAATACAATGCGGATTGTTTTTGATTCTGCAGCCATTTAAGCCATGTCTTTCGGTCGTCTTCCCTGTGTTCGAGATGTAACTGCTTTTCGCGATTGATTGCGTCTTTGTCTTCCAAGCTCAGCGTGTCTTGGCAGTAGTTTGCGAGTTTTAAGATACTATCACGCACAATGCACAGCGCCTGCTCACGACTTTTCAACAACCGCGCAGCGTATTCTCTTTTGTCGGAGGCTTCTTGCGCGTCGGCGTATAACCCGTGGTACGCAGCCGAAGGCGCTTGAACTGGCTGGTGCTGGTCAATCAGTGCAACAGTTGAAAGTATGTCAGTCACTTCACTATTCTCTCGAAGCAATTTTATGATGTGTTCCAGCAATTCACACGAGTCAGTCATCTGCTTGCCGAGCGCATCATACTTTTCATTCATTGCACGCGTGGCATCATTGTCTCGCCATATTCCCACATCAACCGGATCAGGAGGGCAGCCCATAATTATCTTTCTGTATAGATGTAAACTTTATTCAACGCGGTTGGCACGCCTTCGTGACTTTTATATGTCCGGAAGAATAGCAGCATCTTTCCGCCGCCGATGTTAATTGTTTTCGGACACGACTGGCAGGAAGGAAACGTTCCTTTAATGTCCGCCCACGTATTGGTAGAAGGATCAAATAAAAAATGGTCAGAAAACACATAATCGATAGCAACCACTTTGCCATCAGATTGTTTGAACAGGCAGCCATCAGAATTGTAAATAACCTGTGACTCATCCACTGTCCACGTGTCAGTGGCGGGATCAAAAATTTCAACGTGTGGATTTGCATCAATGTGCACTTCCCTGTTTCCACCGCCGATCATGATGCGACCGTCATCAAGAACAACCATTGAATGATTGTAGTATTCCTGGTTCATCGTGCCTTGCTTCTCAACCTCGAGCGTTTCAGTATTCATGATGTGGTAGAATGCCGAGTGAATATCGTCGTTCGCGTACTCACCTCCTGCCAAGATGACGCGGCCATCGTTCATGGTTTTAATCACCGCGTTTCTTCTTCGGAAGTTGTGCGGAATCCACGTCTGGCTCTCGATATCGAACGTTGCCGTATTGGTAAAGATGCGTCCATTTGCTAAGACCGATTCGGCGTTTGGAAGCTCCACTGAGCTTTCCGGTGCCGTGCTCCACGTTTTGGAAACCGGGTCAAATATTTCTGAAGTCGTATGGTAATCGTCTCCGCTTTTGTATCCGCCAATGGCCATCACCTTTCCATCGGGTAGTAGTTGCGCTGAGTAATTTTGGCGGAACCGAATCATTGTTCCCAGGTCTTCAAATGATTTGTCGGTGGGGTTAAACAAAAATGCGCGGTTGTGTGTGTTGGCCAGTGATCCCGAATATTGTGCTTGTGTAATCAGGATTTTTCCATC
>DASPJN010000057.1:0-16241 GCA_035628595.1 Chryseosolibacter sp. | reverse complement strand
ACTGCCGGATGAAATCAAAAACATGATCGCTGCAGACGAGTCGCTCATTTCACCGGCAGATGCATTTTCATTGATAACGCCGCCTGTTGCTGCGCGGATATTTAATATCAAGTTGATGAAATGCGGAGGTATAAACGAAGCCCGACGCATCGCGGAGATTGCACAGCTTGGTGGAGTCGATCTGTTCTGGGGCTGTAATGACGAAAGTATTGTCAGCATTACGGCCGGGCTACACACTGCATTTTCATGCGCGAATACCCGCTACATAGACCTGGACGGAAGCCTTGATCTTGGTCGCGATGAAGTGAAGGGCGGGTTCATCCTTCGCGATGGTTATATGTATTGTTCGGAACGGCCAGGGCTAGGGGTTGAGCGCGTCTAATTATCGATTTGATTTTTCAGCTGATTAATAAGGTTTTGACAGCGCGTTTCAAATTCTTCGATGTCTGAAGTTGAAACGGATGAGTTGCCCACCTGCTTTTTGAGCTTAGCGATTGTCGTTAGCAATGCCGTATCTGCAAGCATATTTAGCGTAGTGGCTATTTTGTGGCAAGCCTCGCCAAATATTTTTTCGTCATTTTTCTTTAAGGATTCATGAAGGGCGTGTTTTAGTTCCTCGATATTATTGATAAGATGCCCTGCTAACTCACGTTTAAACGTTGCGTCGCCATCGGAGTATTGATCGAGCTTGTCACGTATTGACTGCGCGTATGCTGCCGGCTCGACGCGCACTTCTTTTAAATGCTTTGATATTGTCGTGTAGAGTTCCTCTGGTTCAAATGGCTTTATGATAAACTCGTTCATCCCTGTGTCTTGTACCCTCTGGCGCACTTCTGCCATTGCAGACGCAGTAAGCGCAATGATGGGAATGTCCAGGAAATATGTATCGTGCTTCCAGCTTCGAATGATCCGTGTTGTTTCGTATCCATCCATTTCAGGCATTTGTAGATCCATTAATACTAAATGAAAGGATTTATCTTTTATTTTGTCAAGGGCCTCTTTTCCGTTATTGGCTAAGGCGACTTCAAATCCCCATTTCTTAAAGAAATTGCATGCAACGATTTGATTCACGCGGTTATCCTCAACCAATAATATTTTTGCCCCCGGGTGCTTGGCATTAGATAAGGCGGGGCTTGATTCATCAAAGATTTTTTTTCGATCGCCCTTTTTTAGGGGCAGTATAAAGGTAAAAGTTGAACCAACACGGGGTCTACTTTCTACAGATATTGCGCCGCCCATCAGTTCGATCAGTTTTTTTGTGATTGACAAACCCAGACCTGTTCCTCCAAATTTTCGGGTTGTATTTAAGTTCGCCTGGGAAAAACTTTCGAAGATCAAATCAAGCTTATCGGCGTCTATGCCGATGCCGGTATCGCTAATGCTAAATTCGACAAGACCGTTGTTTTCTTTGCTTTCCCGAACTCGCATCTCTACGCGTCCCCGGTCTGTAAACTTTATCGCATTTCCCAGAAGGTTCGTCACCACCTGGCTAAGCCGAACAGGATCGGTCTTGTAAACTGAACCGATGCGTCGGTCGTAATCAAGAGTAAGTTGAATTCCCTTATCAGATGCTGCGCCTGACAACATCTGTATAAGATTAGTAAGCGTTTGCAGAAGGTCGACATCTATTTCTTCGAGGTTGATCTTTCCAGCTTCTATCTTGCTAAAGTCGAGAATGTCATTGATAATCGTTAAGAGATTTTGTCCGGAAAACTTCAGCAGTTTCAGATTTTCCACCTGATCATGGCGAGGCTCCTCCTGCATCAGGATGTTGGTTAAGCCAATAATAGCGTTCATCGGTGTTCTGATTTCGTGGCTCATCATTGAAAGAAACTGACTTTTGGCATTTGTCGCCTCCTCGGCCTTTTCTTTCGCAAGCTGAAGCGCTTCTTGTGTTTCTTTCTCCAGCGAAATATCGCGTGCAATCGCTGTAACTTTGGAAACCCTTTTGTCCTCACCGAAGTGCATCACAACATTTTGTCCAATCCAGATCTGTTTGCTGTCGATTGTTCTGACACGTAGCTCAAAGTATGTATGCCGGATTCTTTCTCGTCGTTGCCTTTCATAGAACGATTTTGTCTCCTCTTGCATCGCAGGTTCAACAATTTCCCAATATGTCTTTGTCGACAATACTTGTTTTGAGTATCCTGTTACTGTTTCCATGACAGGATTGACGTACGAAAACTTTCCCTCACCATTTAATTCGTATATGAGATCCGTCGCATGCTCTACAAAATACCTGTATTGTTTTTCACGTAGTGACAAATCAGTTTGTAGTGCGGAAATAAAGTCCAGATTTGTTTTAAGCTCCTCCTCCGAGGCCTGCAGTTCCTCATTCGTTGCTGCAAGCTGATTGTTGAGTTCCGTTTGCTGATCGTTCTGCGCCTGCATTTTGCGGATGATAGGCAGAAAAAGAAAAACGAATTCCATAAAAAGTAATGTTAGTCCAGTCACCGCCAGAATGATCTCAACTGTTTTTGTTCGTCGTAGTTTACGCTCTGCTTCATTTTGAAAAGTGTTGACCGTTTGTTCGAGCAACGTTAGGACGAGCAATTCATTTTTTTCAATAAGTTCCACTGTTTCCGATGCGGTCTTTTTGTCCGTCTTCGTGATCAGATTGTCGCACGCATCAATAATGTCGGTTAACGGAAGGTTTATTTTGGAAAGCAGCAAATCAATGGCGGGTGACCGTCGGTTTGATATTCCGAACTCATCACTCCCCACGGACAGGGATGCATGAACATTTTCCCATCTTCGTATTAATGAGCGCAAAGTATCCAGACGGGCACGTGAGGTAGCACCGTCGTTCTGAAGGTCATCCTTGATGTATAACGTAAGTTTTGAAATACGTTGCGAAATCATGCGCTGCCTTCCAGCGAGGTTGATGAGTCGCGCATCTTCGTTTTGCTTTCGCAAATCATACTGTACCACGAGCTGGCTTCCAATGATTGTCATTACCATTGTAAGAACAAAAACCGTGTATTGAGCTTTTACACTTTTTAGAAATGAGATCATTGATAAAAGTAGAGTAACACAGGAAAAAGCACGCTTTTAACAGCGGAAGATAATATTTAATCTTTTTTTGATTATTATATTTAATGTCTTATACAGCGAGCATGTATGGCAAAAATATTGGTGTGTGACGACGACGAGGCCCTGGTCAGCATGATTAGGTTTAAACTTACGCGCGACAACTTAGGCGAGGTAACGAAAGCATCTGACGGGCGGGAAGCAAAGGCTTTATTGCGGGACGAGAATTTCGACCTGGTAATTACTGATATACACATGCCGTTCCATTCTGGACTAGAGATAACGACATTTATTCGCAGGGAATTAATGAAATCCACTCCTATAATTGTGCTGTCGGCGGAGGGCTTGGAAAATACAGTGCTCGAGGCGTTTGATCTAGGGGCCAATGATTTTATTACCAAGCCTTTTAGCCCTGCCGAATTGGCCGTCCGTGTACGTCGTATATTACAAGCATGAAGTGGCGATTGTTAATAGGCGATACGATTGCCCTCACTGGAGTCGAGCTGTACATTGTTGGAGTGGCTGTTCTTTTCTTTTCGTTTGGGTTACTAATGATAATTGTAATTCTGGCCAGCCGGGTCATTAAGACAAGACATGAATCAAGTGTTCAATCTTACCGTGATCATTTTCAGCGGTTGCTGAATTCAATCGTTGTGAACACCAGTGCATTAGAAAAACCAGACTCCCCGGTTAGTTTTGACTTTAAACTGACGGAATTGGATCGCGTCATTGGCGGTTCGGTGGTTGGGCGTCAGATCCTGATAAGTCAAATCATCCATTTAAAAAGGAACCTCAGTGGGAACGCAGCCTACGTTCTGAGTAAAGTATTTTATGGATTGAACCTTCAAGCGGTTAGTATCTCCAACCTGAGATCTTTTAAATCCTATGAAAAAAAGGTGAAAGCCATTCGCGAGCTTGCAGAGATGAATGTTAAGGAAGCAATTCCTTTATTAGAGCGGTATCTTCTTTCTTCAAATAAACTGCTTGCCCAGGAAAGTCTATTAGCCATTAGCCAAATGCGACCCGATGATTCATTGAGATATCTGGTGAAGACGCAGCAAACCATAACACCCTGGATTAAATTGAATGTTTTCCATTACTGGTCTGGCGGGAGCGGGCAACGTCTCGACTTTAGCGGATTGCTTACAAGCAATAATGACACGATTATACGACTCGGTATCGATATGATCAGTCACTTCCGCCAGACATCGTCGATTGATAAAATTTCATCGATGCTATCTCATCCGAGTGAAACCATTGTCGTTGAATCAGCAGAGGTGCTTGGACGGATTGGCACTGATAAGCATGCGAAAATTCTTGTGAGCCTGCTGGAGAACAAAAATCTAGCGCCAGAGGTAATACGCGCGGCCCTGGCTTCCCTCGGAAAGATCGGGCAGCCTGAACATCATAAAGATGTAATTGCCGGCTTCATTGATCACGGGGATTTTGGAGTGCGTTTTCAGGTACTTCAGTCTTTAAAAGCACTAGGACTTAAGCCGACTAATGTTTTGACGGCAAATGACCTCGAACAAAATGAAAACATCGTCAGACATCTTGAAGATCCGCTGCTACAACCATGAATACGTTTATTGAAGTACTGATTTTTATTGTCAACATATTAGTCCTTCTATATGCTGTAACCATGGCCTTTGCATATGTCCTGCTCGCATTGCTGTCTATTTGGGAAATGCGGTTATACAAGAACCGTAACTATTATGTCGACTACCGTTCAATTTTATCGTCACCATTTGCTCCGGGTGTTTCGCTTATTGCGCCTGCATATAACGAAGCACTTACAATTATCGACAACGTAAAATCATTGTTGTCTATTAGCTACAATAATTTCGAGGTAATCATTGTGAATGACGGCAGTAAGGACGACACACTGCAGAAAATGATCGATTCCTTTGATTTGGTTGTAGTACCCTTTGCAATGCGAAACCAAATTTCTACTAAGCTGGTGAGGGCGATATATAAATCGAGAAACCGTGCATTTAAAAAATTGACTGTGGTAGATAAGGTCAATGGTGGAAAGGCGGATGCGTTGAATGTTGGGTTAAATGTGTCGAACCAGGAGTTAGTCGCGTGTATTGACGTCGACTGCATAATCGAAGCCGACGCTCTTCTGAAAATGGTAAAGCCCTTTATGGAGGATCCGGAAAAAGTTATTGCCTCAGGAGGCGTAATTCGTATTGCAAATTCGTGCGTTGTTGAGGAAGGTAGATTGATCAAAGTCAGGTTGCCCGAAAACCAGATCGCGCGCTTCCAGGTTCTTGAATACATTCGCGCATTTCTCATGGGAAGAATGGCGTGGAGTAGAATCAACGGCTTAATGTTAATTTCGGGCGCTTTCGGAATGTTTCGCAGAGATATTGCAATAAGTGCCGGCGGTTACAATCATAATACAGTCGGAGAAGATATGGAACTTGTTGTAAGAATGCGAGCTATGTTGTACGAACAAAAGAAAAGACACAGGGTAGTCTATGTACCGGATCCTCTCTGTTGGACTGAGGCACCAGTCACATACAAAGTTCTCGGAAGGCAACGAAATCGCTGGGCACGTGGTACCTTTGAGACTTTATGGATACACCGTCGTATGTTCTTCAATCCACAATACGGGGTTATCGGTACGCTAAGCTATCCCTTCTGGTTTTTTTATGAATGGCTTTCACCATTCATTGAGTTGTTTGGGCTAATTTATTTTGCGGTGCTAGCAGCGTTTGGTCTTGCGAACTGGACTTTTTTTCTTTGCCTTCTAGCCGCCGTGTACGCATTTGCATTTTTCATCAGCATGCTTGCCTTACTTTCAGAAGAGATGTCCTTCTTTAAGTATACACAGAAACGGGATTATGGTAAAATGATTCTTACCGCTTTAATCGAACCAATCTGGTTTCACCCGCGCGTTGTCTGGTGGGCGATCAGCGGAAACATTGATTTGATCAAAGGAAAAAAATCGTGGGGAGAAATGACGCGCCAAGGATTTGTTCAGGTAAAATGATAATCCCGATGACAATGCCCACGGCAATCTATTTATATTCCATTTTACAAAGGAGATCTTTTTCGATCCTCGTTCTTGTGTTCTTGTCGATTTGTAACTGTAATGCTCAATCGTGGAAGTCGGATACACGGGATGACATTCTGCAAAAGGCGCGGGAGAAATCTTATGACCCGACTCAGCGCGAGGAAGCTATTCAAATGATCAGGCACCTGATTGAAATGGATGCGCAGAATTACGACGCGCGTATATTGTTAGCGCGTATCTATGCCTGGAATCAGGAATTTGATAATGCCCGGGATGAACTGCGCCACGTGCTACGCAAAAGGACAGATAACGGAGACGCAAAAGCAGCCTTAATTGATGTCGAACTATGGAGTAAAAATTTTCAGTCTGCGCTCGCGCTGATCGAAAAAGAACTTGAGATACATCCAAAATCCGAAGAACTGTTGTTTAAGAAGGCGCAAGCCTTTGTAGGATTACAGAGGCAGGATGAGGCGATTGCTTCATTGAATTACCTGCTTCACCTGTATCCGGCTCATCAGGAGGGCTTTCGTTTGCTTCAACACATCAAATTGAGCCAGTTGCAATACTTCGCAGGAGTCAACTATCAACTCGACATCTTCGATCGAACACTGAATCCGGCACACTATGAATCTTTGCATGTTGGATCATTAAAGGGTTGGGGAACCTTTATTGCCCGGCTAAATTTGGCTGAGCGCTTTGGAACATCAGGCATTCAACCGGAAATTGAGGTTTATCCAAAAATCTCAAAAGGATTTTACGGCTACTTTAACTATGGATACTCAAATAGTATTCTTTTTCCGGAACACAGAATGGGAGCCGAGCTCTTCTCAATCTTACCAAAAGAGTTTGAAGCATCCGTCGGCGTTCGATATTTAATTTCCAGCGTGGCGCGCGAGGCTGTTGTGTATACTGGGTCCGTAAGTCGTTATATCGACGACTATTATTTGTCGCTTAGATCGTTCATTACTGCCAATGGGGTTACAGGGCCGCTTTGGTCTGGAAATGTTCTGGTTCGGAGATATTTCTCCAATGCTGACCATTATATCGCTCTAGCAGGCGGACTTGGGTATTCTCCTGAAGAACGACGTTTTCAAAGTGGCTCGGGATTGACTTCAGATCAGATCTTTATTCTAAAATCACAACGCATTACTTTGTCCTGGTCTCAAGCTTTAAAACACAATTTTGTGGCCGCCGCAAACTTCGATCTTACGCGTCAGGAGGTTGCGTTCGAACAAAATATTTTTATCACTGCTGTCGGTGTTGGCTTGTCCCTCAAAAAAAGATTTTAATCTTTCTGAATCGCAATCAGCCCTTGCACCAGATTTTTCCATTGCACGTTTGACATACCCATGATGGCTGTTGTTCCGACAACTGCGTTTCTCACTTTGTCAATCACACTGGTTGTGTCAGTGTTTGGCTTTTCATTTCGGCCGTAAACCGCTGCGGTGATCTCCCGGCCATTGCGTTGAACAACAAACGTACTTGTCGCTTTTTCGTCAAGGAAATGTGCAACATTTTCCCCCTGGCGTTCGCGTGGGTTCGGGCAGGGCCGAACACGAATGGCTATACTTTCGCTTGGTCCCTGCGAATCGCTTTTATCTTCAATCGCTTCTATTTTCACCCAATCGTGCCCATCGCCTTCGGCAGGTCCAGGTGCCGGAATGTCGATCTTGAAGCAGTCGGTTTTTTCTGCCGTGCGTTCAACATCAATGCCATTTTGGTCAGTGAGATGAAATTTCGCAGAAAGACCTTCAGCGACATTGCTCCAGTTATTGACATCTAACAAACGGTTGCGACCGATCACAAACAGTTTTCTCGCATCGTCGTCGTCGCTGGCAGCGACTTTATGTTCGATGTCTTTTTTGCCGCCTGCGTGTTGTGGCGGAATTATTTTTTCCTTTATATCCGGCATAGCATCTGATTTTTTTCTTAACAAGGAAAAATCGGTATGCCTGACAAACCAACAATTAAAGTTTTTACGTTATTGTTAGTATGATTCAATGGAAAGTTGGCTGCTCTGGGTATCACTATGACGATTGGAAAAGGATTTTCTATCCGGAAGATCTTGCTCAAAAAAAATGGTTTGAATTTTATACGACCCGGTTCAGTTCCCTTGAATTGAATGTGACGTTTTATCGAATTCCAAAAGTCACATCGCTGCAAAACCTCGCCAACAGAACTCCTGCGAATTTTGCGTTCACAGTAAAAGCTCCCAGATTGATTACACATTACAAACGCCTGAGCGAAGCGCGCGAAGCTCTGACAAGTTTTTATGAAACGGTAAAGGAAGGATTTGGTGATAAACTCGGCTGTATTCTTTTTCAGTTTCCTTCATCCTTTGTGTACGAAGAACACAGACTTGAACGTATTGTCAACCTTGTCGATCCTTCGATGAAAAATGTGGTGGAATTCAGAAGTCCGACATGGTGGATTGATTCCGTTTACAAAGGCTTCACGGAAAAGAATATTACCTTCTGCAGTATGAGCCATCCGAATCTGCCTGATAATGTGATACAGACGAGCAATATCCTCTATTATCGTTTTCACGGCGTTCCTTTTCTTTATTCTTCGCGATACGAATCGTCGCAGCTGGAGACAGTTGCACAGCAAATTCAGAGCCTGAGTAAGGTGAGCGAGGCTTATATTTATTTCAATAATACCGCAGAGGCTGCAGCTGTGATCAATGCAAGGCAGTTTTCAGAGATTTGCGAAGCGGTATCCCACTGACGTATAAAAAAAGAAACGTCCCGGAACCACCCGGGACGTTTAAACCAAACCCCTCAATCAACACCATCCCGATTTGCACCGGGATCACCAATCCTTAAACCTATTACTATAACAGCTAAACGGGTGTTGAAGTTTCATCTGGTACAAAATTTAATTTCTTTTTAACGAAGCAATTTTTCCGACATGCACACGTTATAATGAGTCTCACCCTTTCTAGGTTACAAGACTTCGACATTCTCGACATTTTCAAACACGAAGTCGGTATCATTTTGGAGATCAACGAAGATCACCGAGTCTTTACGAATTTTGCCGGCAAGGATCTGTTTCGATAGCTCATTCAGAATCTCACGCTGCAACACCCTTTTCAGCGGTCGTGCGCCAAAGTGCGGATCGTATCCAAGTTTCCCGAGGCGATCTTTTGCAGCATCGGACAGGTCGAGCCGCACACCCGCTTCTTCAAGCCTTTTCCTTACAAGCTGTACCTGAATATCAACGATCTTACGAATGTCATTTCTGCTCAACGGACGGAACATGATGATCTCGTCAATTCTATTAATAAATTCCGGACGCACTGATTTTTTCAGCAATGCCAGCACTTCGTCTTTGGTATCTTCAAGCACTTCGAAGAAGTTCGCTTCATTGATCTTTTCAAAGTTTTCCTGGATGATGTGCGAACCAATGTTGGTTGTCATGATAATGATCGTGTTCTTGAAATTCACCACACGACCTTTGTTGTCGGTTAACCGACCATCATCAAGGACCTGCAGCAAAATATTGAACACATCAGGGTGCGCTTTCTCAATTTCGTCAAGCAAAATGACTGAGTAAGGTTTCCTCCGAACGGCCTCTGTCAATTGGCCACCTTCATCATAACCCACGTAGCCGGGAGGAGCACCGATGAGTCTGCTTACGCTATGTCGTTCCTGGTATTCACTCATGTCAATGCGGACCATTGCGTTATCATCATTGAATAAATAATCCGCAAGTGCTTTGGATAACTCCGTTTTTCCGACACCAGTTGTTCCCATGAAAATGAATGAACCAATCGGACGTTTCGGATCTTGCAAGCCCGCACGGCTTCTTCTCACAGCATCGCTTAACACCTGGATCGCCTCTTCCTGTCCAGCGACACGCTTACCGAGTTCCTGCTCGAGGTGAAGAAGCTTTTCGCGATCACTTTGCAGCATTTTGGAAACGGGAATACCGGTCCATTTAGCAACAACTTCTGCGATGTCTTCACTGTCAACTTCCTCTTTCAACAGCGAATGCTCACCCTGCATGTCTTTCATTTTTTCATGAAACTCATTCAGATGCTTTTCCGCCTCAAGAATTTTTCCGTAACGGATCTCGGCAACTTTTCCATAGTCGCCGGCTTTCTCGGCTTGTTCCGCTTCGAACTTAAGCCGATCGATGTTTTCTTTTTCTCGCTGAATTCCGTGTACTACTTCTTTTTCGCTTTCCCATTTCGCCTTGAGAGAATTTCGTTGTTCACTCAGCTCGGCGATCTCTTTAGATAGGATGGCTTCTTTCTCCTTGTCTTTTTCGCGACGGATTGCTTCTCGCTCAATTTCGAGCTGCATGATCCGCCGGTTCAACTCATCAAGTTCCTCTGGGAGGGAATCCATTTCCAGCCTCAACTTTGAAGCGGCTTCATCCATCAGGTCAATTGCCTTATCAGGCAGGAAGCGATCAGAAATATATCTGCTTGATAATTCCACTGCAGAAATGACGGCGTCATCCTTGATCCGTACGCCATGATGCAGCTCGTATTTATCTTTGATTCCGCGCAAAATTGAAACGGAGTCTTCAACGGACGGCTCGTCAACCATTACTGCTTGAAAACGACGTTCAAGCGCTTTGTCTTTCTCAATATACTTCTGGTATTCTTTCAGTGTTGTGGCACCGATCGCATGAAGTTCTCCTCGAGCAAGGGCTGGCTTTAATAAATTCGCTGCATCCATTGCGCCACCGCCACCCGCGCCAATCAGTGTATGGATCTCATCAATAAAAAGAATGATCTGACCATTCGAGTCTGTTACTTCCTTGATCACGGACTTCAGTCTTTCTTCAAACTCGCCCTTATATTTTGCGCCTGCGACCAGTAATCCCATGTCGAGTGACACGAGTGTTTTGCTTTTCAGATTTTCGGGAACGTCTCCATTGACGATACGCTGTGCCATTCCCTCAACAATGGCAGTCTTTCCAACGCCGGGTTCACCCAACAATATCGGGTTGTTCTTCGTTCTTCTGGAAAGAATCTGTAGCACGCGCCTGATCTCTTCATCACGTCCAATCACAGGGTCAATCTTTCCCTTCTTAGCGAGATCATTTAGATTTTTAGAATAACGTTCCAGTGATCTGTACTTAGCTTCCGCATTCTGATCAGTAACAGGATTACCACCGCGCAGGTCCTTAATTGCCTTGATAAGACCACTTCGTTCGAAGCCGGCATCTTTCAATAATGCAGCAACTTTATCTTTGGAATTCAGCAATGCAAGCAGCAGGTGTTCTATGGAAATGAATTCATCCTTGAATTCTTTCAGCTCCTTCTCGGCTTGTTGCAACACGCTATTCGAAACACCGGAAAGATATGGCTGTTGGCCCGATACCCTGGGGTAACTATTCAACACATCCGCCAGTTTTGTATCGAGCAGATTGCGGTTGACATTTAGTTTCTTTATCAGGTATGAAACTACATTTTCATCTGTTTGCAAGATGGCTTGAAGCAGGTGGCCTGGTTCAATGGCTTGTTGCTGGTTAGTCATTGCAAGCTCCGCCGATTTCTGCAGAGCTTCCTGGGATTTTATGGTAAATTTTTCAAAGTTCATATCCGTAAAATTCTAATTGCGGTGTTCTCAAAATATGATCCATTAACCCTTACCTTAACGAACCGGAAAGTATGGCACATAACTAATCGCAAAAGGTCTATGAAAGAAGTCAAAATGTCTAAGAATATGCCAAAACGTTCGCTGCTTGCACCGGTGTTTTTGCCGCACGCTTACCTGGTAGAATGTGCCTGGGAAGTGTGTAATCAGGTTGGTGGCATTTATACGGTGATCCGGTCGAAAGTTCCGGTTATGATGGAGCATTGGGCAGGTAGATATTGTCTGATCGGTCCGTATCTGAATCCAGGCATTGAGGCAGAACTCGAGCCGCTTGACGATGTTCAGGATATTTTCGGCAGGGCAGCTGCCGCGCTTCGTGCGCGCGGCTTTGAAGTCCACTATGCCGAGTGGCTTGTTACAGGTAAGCCGAGGGTAGTGCTTTTGAATCCTGATAAGATTGACGAGCGTACGCTCAACGTTCTCAAATATCTTTTATGGAAAGACCACGGCGTTGGAACACCCGGCGAAAATCAGTTGATTAACCGGATAGTTGGTTTTGCGTATCTCACAAAGCTATATCTGGACGAGCTCATGAGACTTGTCGAAGGTGATCGTAAGCTTATTGCGCATTTTCATGAATGGATGGCCGGGCTTCCCATTCTGGATATCAAGCGGCAAGGAATGCGCATGAAGACGATCTTTACAACGCACGCAACCCAGCTTGGCCGTCACCTTGCAATCAATTCGCCACAGTTTTACGAACATCTTCCGTTTTTTGAATGGGAGGTGGAAGCAAAGAAATTTGGCGTTGAAACGGAGGCAACGATAGAATATAAAGTTGCTCAAGCCTCTGATCTTTTAACTACTGTTAGTGACCTCACCGCCCGTGAATGTCAATATCTGCTGAAGCGCCAGGTGGATGCGATACTTCCCAACGGACTAAATATTCATCGGTTCGAAACGTTGTATGAGTTCCAGAATCTTCATTCGCAGTATAAAGGGCAGATCCATGAATTTGTGATGGGCCATTTCTTTCATTCGTATTCGTTCGACCTGGATAAGACCATGTACTTTTTTACGTCAGGTCGTTTTGAGTATAAAAACAAGGGCTTCGATATTACGATCGAAGCATTGACGCATCTGAATGAGCAATTGAAACGCGAGAACTCAGAGATAGCCGTGGTGATGTTTTTCGTGAGCAAACGTGAGTTCCATAGCATCCAACCTGATGCTTTGCATTCGAATGCCGTAATGGAAGAGATCAGGCAAACGTGTGATGCAATTCTTAAACAGGTTGGCAGCCGCCTGTTTTTTGAAAGTACTGCTCGCGATGATCACCGCATTCCGAACCTGAATGATTTTGTCGATGAATACTGGAAACTTCGGTACCGTCGAACAATTCAATCATGGAAGAGTAACAAACTTCCGCTACTGGTTACGCATGTGCTCGCAGATGAGGAAAATGACGAAGTAATGACTTCGCTGAAAGAAAAAGGTTTGCTTAATCACCGTGAAGACAAGGTGAAAATTGTTTATCATCCGGATTTCATTTCCTCGATCAATCCTTTGTTCGGTATGGACTACCTGCACTTTGTTCGCGGATGCAATCTCGGCATATTTCCCAGCTATTATGAACCGTGGGGATATACGCCACTTGAAAGTCTCGCGAGCGGGATACCCGCGGTGACGAGCGATCTTTCTGGTTTTGGAGACTATCTTTTAACCAATTTTCCAGATCATGAAAAGAATGGCGTTTTTGTGATTGAACGCAGTAAAAGGACTTTTGACTGGAGTGCGCGACAGCTTGCGGCGTACATGTACCGATATTTAAAACTCACACGTCGGGAAAGAATTATTCAGCGCAACAATGCAGAAAATTTTTCTGTTCAGTTTGACTGGAAGAATCTCATCCGATACTATAATTCCGTATACGAGCGTGTTGCAGGGGATTAGTTTTTCTTTTTGAGGCTACAACCTACAGGGCGGACTTCTGGGGTTGCAACTTGTTGCTTCGATAGCATAATATCGATCGCATCGCGGAGATAGCTTTTGCGAACGTCGGCCTCTACTTGTGGATTGTCGTCAATTGCACCGTGGTATACAACCGTGAATTTTCCACCGTTGTTTCTTAATAGAAATGCTTCCGGCGATTTACGCGCTTCAAGCGTTGTCATCAACGTTTGATCTTTGTCGGCAAGATAAGGAACAGTGATGCCCGATTGCTTCGCCTCCTTTACCATATTCTCGTTTGATTCTGCCGGATCGGTGTTCGAGTTAACAAGTAGCACTGGCACGCGATCATTGTAAGTCTCTGCTAATTTTTCTATCCGGTTGCGATAGTAATCATCGTAAGGACAATCATTACTGGTGAAGATAATAACAAGCCCTTCACACGAAGGATATGTTTCCAGCGAGATTGTCTGGTTATTCAACACGTTTGTTAATTCAAACTTCGTCAACTCCTGGGTAAACGCCTGCACCGTTACCAGTGATAGGAATGAGAAGATCAACCAACGTTTCATAAGCTAAGCGTTTAACACCACAACAAAGTTATCATAAACATGATATCGAAGCGCAATCGTTTCATCAATAGTGTTGGCAAGAATTCTGCCATTAATGTGCCCGTCATTCGCCAAATTAAAGGGATCTACCAGCAAATTCTCCGCGAAAGTGAGATCCTTCTTTCCGTGAATTTTAACCAACGCCTCTTTTGCACACCAGTAAATACAATGTTTCGTAATATCATCGCCTGCATCAGCCAATTCACGTTCATTCAATATCCGCGGTGCAATCCTAAGCAGCTTGGACTTTCGCTGCTCCAGATCTATACCAACGCTAGTTGAGCGATGAATAACGGCAGCAACATAAGGGAACGAATGACTCAGTGAAATATGCAGGGAGTGGCCGGCAAGGTAAGGTTTTCCAAAATCATCTTTCACAATGCCGTTGTATTGGAGTTTCCAGGCAGCTAGCAGCGACTTGAGCAACGCACGTACTGATGCGAACTCCAGCCGCTTGGTTTCGTGTGTTAACGCTGTCGGAATTTGTCCGGTGACATTGAATTCCTCGACGAAGAACTTTTCGTCTTCCGTGATGTTCCAGAATCCCCAGATGGAATCATTCGTGTTAGTAATTTTCTCCAGGGGCATAATGAATGCTGGCTTTTAAGTGTGCGGTATTGAATATCGCTTGTAAATTTGCAGAAAATAAAACATTCCTGAAGAATTGAAGATGAGCCCCGTGCAGGTACAAAAAATTCAAACGCTAACGGGCCATCGTGATTGTGTGTATACGCTTCAGGCAGGAAGCGATTCATATACGGTCTTCTCTGCCTCCGGTGACGGGATGGTTGTTCAATGGGATTTGCAGAATCCGGAAAACGGTACGCTGATCGCCAAGCTTCCAAACTCTGTGTATGCGCTACAATACCATTCGCCTTCCGGTATGCTTATAGCCGGTCAGAATTATGAAGGCATTCATTTGCTGGACTGGCAGAATAAAAGGGAAGCTGCTTCGTTGAAACTGACAACGGCCGCCATATTTGACATTCAATATCGCGGTGACGAACTTTTCCTAGCCACAGGGGATGGGGAAATAGTGATTGTAAATCTAGCGTCGCTGCGGATTATTAACCGACTGAAGGTCTCGGAGAAGAACGCGAGGACAATTGCACTCAATCCGGTTTCCGGAGACATCGCGGTAGGCTTTAGTGACAATCAGATTCGAGTATTCGATGGTAATTTAAAACTGAAACACGAATTCAGCGCTCACGAGAAGTCAGTGTTTACGATACGTTTCACGCCAGACAATCGTTACCTGATGAGTGGGTCCCGGGATGCCCGCCTGAAGATTTGGGACAGCGAATCCGGATATGCCCTGGCGGGAGAGGTGGTGGCTCACATGTATGCCATTAATCACCTCGATTTTAGTCCGGATGGCAAACATTTTGTAACTTGTAGCATGGATAAGTCCATCAAAGTGTGGGATTTACACAAACTTCAGCTTTTGAAGGTCATTGATAAATCAAGGCACGCCGGACATGGAACTTCAGTCAACAAACTCTTGTGGACATCGTATAATAACCAATTGCTCAGTGCAAGCGATGACCGCACGATTTCAGTATGGCACATCATTTTTTAAACTTTATAGAATATGAAAATCACACCACTCGAAATTCGGCAGAAAAGCTTCGAGAAAAACTTTCGAGGCTATGACAAAGACGAAGTCAACGGATTCTTGACGACTTTATCCCAGGAGTGGGAAAAACTTCAGGACGAGAACAAAGAACTACGTTTCAAGCTGGAATCCTCCGAAAAGGAAGTATCCAAGCTTCGTGAGGTGGAAAGTTCATTGTATAAAACATTGAAGACTGCTGAAGATACAGGCGCGAACGTGATTGACCAGGCACGAAAAGCTGCAGATCTTCATCTGAGGGAATCGCAATTGAAGGCCGATGCATTGATGCATGAAGCAAAAAGCAAAGCGAAAGATACCATTGAAGAATCAGAGATGCGCGCGAAGGAAATCATCGCAGACATGGAGGATCGGGTTAAGTCAATGTGTGAAAATTATAAAAAGCTTGAATCTTCACGCGAAGATTTACTGGCTGATTTGAAACGTCTTGGATCTGAACTGCT
>DASPJN010000056.1:0-16075 GCA_035628595.1 Chryseosolibacter sp. | reverse complement strand
GTGGATTCTGCAACATATCCTTCGATAAGCATGTCGGCAAGATTCATGAGTACTTCCTGCTCATCGGATAGCTTCATCATAAATTTCTGGACGGCGGCGCCCGCAACCATCAACCCGGCTTTCTTCAAATTACGCAATGCTTTTTTCTCCTTCGCAAAAACCCCTTCATCATCAGCTGAGTTAAAATCAGGAACAGCCATCAGTTCCTTTTGCACCACCATAGCAGGTGTCATCAGATCGAGGTGGCCCTTCATTGCACGTTTCAGCAGCATATCAATCGTAAGCATGCGGTTGATTTCATTTGTGCCCTCAAAAATTCTGTTAATCCGTGCATCGCGGTAAGCGCGATCCATCGGACCTTCTGCCGAAAAGCCCATTCCACCATAAATCTGTACGCCTTCATCAACAACGAAATCAAGAACCTCCGAACCATGCACTTTAAGGATTGCACACTCTATCGCGAACTCTTCAAGCGATTTCAATCGCGCTTTGCCAGACTCCATTCCGCCTGCAACAAACGCGTTATAAGCATCATCGATGTTTTGACCCGCGCGGTAACATGCAGATTCGGACGCAAACACGCGCGTTGCCATCTCGGCGATCTTATGTTTGATTGCACCGAAATTAGCGATCGAAGTATTGAACTGCTTGCGCTCTTTTGCATAATTAACGGCAACCGAAATAGTTTGCTTCGATCCACCCAATGCTGCAGCGCCGAGCTTGATTCGTCCGACGTTCAGAATATTCACCGCGATCTTAAATCCATTCTCTCGTTCGCTGAGCAGGTTTTCAACAGGAACTTTACAATCGTTGAAGAAAATCTGACGGGTAGAAGATCCTTTGATGCCCATCTTATGCTCCTCTTCGTTCATGGTAATACCGCCGAAAGATTTCTCGACAATAAATGCACTCAGATTCTTATCGTTATCGATTTTCGCAAAAACAACAAAAATGTCGGCGAAGCCTCCGTTGGTGATCCACATTTTTTGCCCATTGATAACGTAATGCTTTCCATCAGGTGTCAGCGTCGCTTTCGTTTTACCTGAATTAGCATCGGAGCCTGAATCGGGTTCGGTAAGGCAGTATGCTGCCTTCCACTCACCACTCGCAAGCTTAGGTATGTATTTCTTTTTCTGTTCTTCGCTGCCGTAGTAGAGAATTGGTAAAGTTCCGATACCGGTGTGCGCAGAAAGTGCCACAGCAACCGAGTGCCCTGCGCCAATGATCTCTGACACAAGCATAGTTGTGTTGAAATCCATTCCAAAACCGCCAAGCTCCTGCGGAACGGATGTTCCGAGCAGCCCCAGCTCCCCGGCTTTATCGAGAATAGACGGCATCAGCTTAGGATCCTTCATTGAATCAATTTCATTCAACCTTGGCAAAACTTCCTGCTGAAGGAAATCTTTACAAGTCTGTGCGATCATTCGTTGTTCTTCGTTCCATTGTTCAGGAATAAAGACTTCATGGGCTTCGGTTTCGCGAATAAGGAATTCTCCGCCCTTAATCGCTTTTTTTGAATCTGTTGCTACCGCCATATCTACTGGATTTAAGTCTTATTTATTTATGCATTTAAAGCTTAGGTATTCCAACAGCTAAAACTGTTGCTTTTTCGACTAGTTTAGGAGTTCGTAGACTCCC
This sequence comes from Chryseosolibacter sp., assembly GCA_035628595.1. GTDB lineage: Bacteria > Bacteroidota > Bacteroidia > Cytophagales > Cyclobacteriaceae > Chryseosolibacter. The sequence goes on along the minus strand of DASPJN010000056.1, from coordinate 14,437 downwards.
GCCACGCCTTGTCCGCCGCCAACACAGGCTGTAACAAGGCCGTACTTCTTCTTCCGCCTACGTAATTCGTTGAACAATGTCAGCGACAATCTGGCACCGGAACTTCCTAACGGATGACCCATCGCGATGGCTCCACCGTTTACGTTGAGTTTCGATGGATCAATGTTCAAATCACGGACAACAGCGAGTGATTGCGCCGCGAATGCTTCGTTCAGTTCGATCAGATCGATATCATTCATTTTCAATCCTGCGCGATCAAGCGCTTTCGGCACTGCGGCAACAGGACCGATACCCATTATTCGTGGATCGACTCCGGCAACCGCGTAGCTCATCATTCTGGCAATCGGTTTTAGATTCAATTGCTTAACGAGCTTCTCCGACATCACTACAGCAAAGGCCGCACCGTCAGTTGTTGGCGATGAATTACCAGCAGTCACCGATCCGCCCATCGCGAAAACGGGCTTCAATTTTCCCAGCGCCTCAATGCTTGTTTCCGGACGAGGACTTTCATCTGAATCAACAACAAATTCTCTGGTCTTTTTCTTGCCACTTTCGTCGACATAAACTTCTTTAACGTTAACAGGAACGATCTCTTCCTTGAACTTTCCCTCCTGCTGCGCCTTGATCGCCTTCATGTGTGATTCGTAGGAAAATATGTCCTGTTCGTCACGTGAGATTTTATATTGAGCGGCGATCTGCTCGGCGGTTAAACCCATGCTTGTATAGTAAGTCGGATTCTCTTTCGCGATGTTATAGTTAAGAACCGTTTTCCATCCCATAACAGGAACAAGAGACATCGACTCTGTTCCGCCTGCGATGATACAGTCCGCCATTCCGGCCTGGATCTTTGCAGAGGCAATGTGTATAGCTTCAACGCCCGATCCGCAGTAACGGTTAATTACCATCCCGGCATTGTCGAGACCTAGTGCCATCAGGGCGATGATCCGACCCATCTGCATTCCTTGCTCAGCCTCTTGAACGGCATTGCCGACAATCAGATCGTCGACCATTTTTGTTTCGAGGCCGGGAATAGATTGAACAAGATTTTTGATTATCTCCGTCGCGAAATCGTCAGGACGTGAGAAACGAAATCCGCCTTTTTTTGCTCTTGTGTTTGCTGTGCGCTTTGCTGCAACGATGTATGCGTTCATAGTCTTGTAATGTTCGTTAAGCTTTGTCTACAATAAGCAGTTGACACTGAGCAGTAGGCAAAACCGCCGCATTATCAAATTGAAACTTTTTGTTCATTGTAACTGCTTTTTAATTTTGAGGGTAAATATTTTCCCGGGTTGTGATCATGTGACCGAGTAGCTTTCCTATTTCGTTTGATCTGAACATGAGATCATCCTGTTCATGATCCGAGAGGAAATTACATGCCGATGCAAACTCAATCCAAACTTGCGTCTCTGTATTTTCCATGTCTGCATCGGAGCATTTGCTGATAAAGTAGGCTTGGTACAGTCGTTTGCGATAAGCCTCTGCAATGCAAGCACACACAGATCGCGACGAGCGCCGAATCTGATCGGTCAAAGAATAGCGTTCATCCTTCGGAAAATTTTTCGAAATCGAAAAAATCTTCATCGCTACCTCAAACGCCTTCTTATAAACTGTTAAATCCTTGTATGACTGAGAGCCCATTGCAAATTTTTTCAATCAATGCGTCCGAATGAATCGAACACTTAAAATAACTTACACATTTTGCCTATTGCCTACTATTTCAATTCCGTAAAGGTTTCCCACCTGTCAATATCGACTGTATCCGCTCAAGGGTTTTCTTTTCTCCGCAAAGAGACACAAACGCTTCGCGTTCAAGGTCGAGAAGATATTGTTCGCTCACTTCCTGGGCAGATGTCAAATCTCCACCACACATCACGTTTGCGATTTTCATTGCGATTTTTGCATCGTGATCAGTGATGTAGTTACCCATACGCATGCCGTTAACACCCGCCATAAAAAGCGCCATACCCGCGCGGCCTTGCACTTTAATGTTTTTCGATTGTACCGGCATTGTGTAACCGGCATCAGCCAGTTCTATTACTGCCTCTTTTGCATCTGCAATCTGCCGATCGCGATTCATCGAAATTCTGTCGATGGGTCGAAGGATGTTCATTTCCCTGGCTTCCTCCGCCGACAACGCCACCTTTGCCGTCGCAATGTTCATGAACGCATTTTGCAGTGCATTCAACTCTACATCACCTTCTTGTAATTTATCGCTGACGCGTTTGGTAAACTCTTTCGTTCCACCGCCACCCGGGATAAGACCTACTCCTACCTCCACAAGACCGACATAAGTTTCTGCTGCGGCCTGCGCGATGTCAGCGTGAAGCGTCATCTCGCAACCACCTCCGAGTGTACGACCTTGCGGGCAAACTACGACAGGCACGGATGAGTAGCGAAGACGCATCACTGCGTTCTGGAACGCGCGAACCATAAAATCAATCTCATCGTAATCCTGTTCCATCGCATACATGAAAACCAAACCGAGGTTCGCTCCCAGCGAAAAATCCGGACCCTGATGTCCGACAACAAGTCCGCGATGATTCTTTTCAGCCAGCTCGATCGCTTTATTCATGCCCTCCATGACAGCGCTTCCAAGTGTATAGCTCTTGCTGTGCCATGAGAAGTTCAGGACGCCATCGCCAAGATCAATTACCTTCGATTCAGCATTTTTCCATACAACGTTGTTGCTGAGGTTTTCAAGAATTATAAAGGCTTCCTTACCTGAAATGTTCTTGTACGACTTCGAAGGAATATCATAATACTTTTTCTGACCGTCTTCGACTTTATAAAATGAGCGATTGCCGGCAGCGAGCATTTCGTAAACCCATTGATTCGCCCTGTATCCCGCGGCTTCCATTTCATTCACAGTGCGATCAAGACAGACAGTGTCCCACGTTTCAAATGGCCCGATTTCCCAACCAAAGCCAGCACAAACTGCGTCATCAATTTTGTAAAGCTCGTCTGCGATTTCAGGAATTCGGTTAGAAACATATTGGAATAAGCCGAAGAAAGAGTCCCGATAGAACTCTCCCGCTTTATCTTTCCCGGCAAGAAGAACTTTGAAACGTTCTTTCAGGTTGTCGATCGTCTTTGTGCTTTCGAGTGTGGTAAACTTTGTTTTTGCCTTCGGTTTGTACTCGAGCGTTTTAAGGTCAAGTGTTAGTATCTCTGTCTCTCCCTTCGCGTTTTTCGTCTTTTTATAAAAGCCCTGGCCTGTTTTGTCGCCGAGCCATTTGTTCTGCTCAAGTTTCGTAATGACATCCGGCATCTTAAACAACTCACGACCTTCATCGTTTGGTAATCCGGCGTAAAGGTTATTTGCGACTTTTATCAACGTGTCGAGTCCGACAACATCTGATGTTCTGAAAGTTGCCGATTTCGGCCTACCGATGACAGGGCCCGTTAGCTTATCAATCTCGTCGACATTGAGATCAAGCTTGCGCATTGAGTCGACCACTTTCATGATCCCGAAAATGCCAACGCGGTTAGCGATAAAAGCTGGTGTGTCTTTGCAGAGTACGGTTGTCTTTCCGAGAAACAGATCGCCATAATGCATCAGAAACTTGACGACTCCCGGATCGGTTGTCTTTGTCGGAATGATCTCGAGAAGTTTCAAATACCTTGGCGGATTAAAAAAGTGGGTTCCACAGAAATGCTTTTGAAAATCTTCACTCCTTCCTTCTGCCATCAGGTGGATCGGAATACCGGACGTATTGGATGTGATCAACGTGCCAGGCTTCCGATATTTTTCAACCTCATCATATATCTTCTTTTTGATCTCGAGGTTTTCAACAACGACTTCAATTGTCCAATCATAGGTTTTGATTTTGGACATGTCATCGGTGAAGTTTCCGAGCTTAACACGCGAGGCGAATTTTTTGCTGAACAATGGCGCGGGATTCGATTTCACTGCCGCCTCGAACGCAGCATTTACGATACGGTTCTTGACGGCAGGATGTTCTAAGGATAATCCCTTTTTCTTTTCTTCTTCTGTGAGTTCCTTCGGCGCTATGTCCATTAAAAGAACATCGATGCCAATATTTGCAAAATGGCAGGCGATCCGGGAGCCCATGACGCCGGAACCCAAGACAGCAACTCTTCGAATGGTTCGATTCATAGTGATAGTTTTCCGTTGTACATCGGCAACGGTAGTTTCAGGTTGTAACGTTATCATAAATGATATTCTTGTCGATCATCTTGTTGATATGCTGCAGCACTTCAAAAAACACCTCAAGCTTTTCGCCCGAAATCTGTTCACGAACTGCTTCATTGAATTTGAGAACCGTTTGCTTTGACCTGTCGCGCTTTTTCTTTCCCTCTTTCGTCAACACAATCCTGACGAGCCTTTTGTCTGTCTTATCTGGTTCTCGGTAGATAAGACCTTTTTCCTCCATGCTTTTCAGCAATCGGGTTAAGCTCCTGGCCTCAAGACCCATCATCGGGGCAATTTTTGTAGCGGGCGTTCCCCCATCCGAATGTATATTCAACAGCACAAATCCCATCGACATGGTGATATCATGTTTCGCCGCCTGCTGATTATACATCCTGGCGATGGCATGCCACACTGCTTTAATATTATAGTCGACAGTTTCTTCTCTGCGCATACGTTTGCCGAAGTCTGACGAAGGTATTTAAAATTTGTTATGCATGCATACCAGTTGCCAAAAATTTTTCCCAAAGCAGCAATTCGGAAACAGCGGAATTGAACCGACTATTATTGTGCCTGGGATAGATACGCTCAGGCTCGTCTATTCATTCTAGCAATTTATTCCCTTCGCCTCGTTTCTTGTGGAATAGCCAGCATTTAAAGGGCGCGGCAGAATTGTCGACGTCAGATCGAGGTTCTATTTCAGGGACCGTTAATCAGCATCAAGCCAGCGGCCATTTACAATTCAAACGCGCTCAAACTTCGTGGGTGCGCAAAAAAATGCTCTCTGCGTAGCTTTAAAATCAAGCGTCTGAGAAAATAACCTCTTGTACAGATGAAAAAGATTTGCAATATTGCATAAGTTTATTATGGAAAAGAAACTTATGCATCCAACCGAGTTATTAAAAGGCACCTTGCAGACTATTGTCTTAAAAGTGTTAGCCGACCATGGCAAAATGTATGGTTACGAAATCGCGCAACGCGTGAAGGATTTATCCGAGCGTTCTATCCAATTGACCGAAGGGGCACTGTATCCGACGCTGCACAAGATGGAAGCGGCAGGCCTGCTCGAAACACAAACCGCTTTTGTTGGAAAAAGAATGAGAAAGTATTACACGTTAACCGACGAAGGGGGGAAAGCGGTTGAAGGAAAAACCCGGGAGTTTAAGCTGTTTGTGCTCACGATGAAGCACGTGCTGAACCTGCACGCAGCTTAGTTGATCGGCTCAGTGAAATCGCCGCGCATGATGCGAAACCGTTTTCGTGCCTCTGCTGCATAAACACTTCCTGAGTATTTGTTCAGGAATTCGCGGTAAAGCTCCATGGCTTTATCTTTATCATTCAGCATCCGGTCGTAAATCTCCGCCTGGAGAAAGAAAGCATCGTCATTGAGAATTTCGTCCGGAAATTCGTTTAACAAAGTCTGCAGCACCGTAATGGACTGATTGAAACGTCCCTGTTTCATCAAAATGTTAGCTTCCAGCCAATAGGCATCGTCGAGAATAGGTTGGTTAGAAAATGTAACCCCGCCTGGACCGATGCCCTGTTTTAGCAGCTGTAATTGATTTAGTGCTTCGTCAATTTTGTTCTGGTATAGCAGCAGTTCGATTTTTGCGTATTCCTTTAGCCCGGTGCCGATGGAATCAAAAGCTATGTTTTCTTTAATCCGGATACTGAGATCCATGGCGTCATTTGAAATTTCACGCGTTGTGGCTTCTTTAAGAATATCCAAATGTTCCTGCGCCAGTTGGAAGTCCCCCTTGTAGTATGAAAGCCGTGCATTTCTGAGTTTAGCCTCATAACCTACCGGGTTTTCTCTCTGCATTTTTTCGACCTGTGAATAAAGCAACGTGGATTCCCAGGATTCGCCTTTCAACAAATAAATATCGCCAAGATCCAGCTTTGCTTTTGATCTCAGGTACTGGGATGTGCGAGGATTCTCAATCAGCCGTTCGAGAATATGGATTGCTGAGTCCTGCTCGCCCAGATAGCTCGCAAAGAGCATTGCTTCACCGCGCTGCGCCTCTAACGCGTTGATATTATCCGGATATTTTTTGATGAACCGTTCGTAATCGCGAATAAGCATTTTCACTGAATCGCGGTTTACAGGAAATGATTTTTTTATCCGTGCTTCGCGGGCGCGGATCAGGCCTAAACGCGCAAGAAGGTGGTTTGGGGAATTTTCGAATTCACTGATCACATAGCGGTATATTTTCGCAGCACTTTCATAATCGTCATTGTCAAGGGCCACTTTCGCAACCTCCATCGACTTGTCGCCATCCTTCTTGTACCGCTTATCGTAGGCCCGCGCCTGAATGAACGAGCCATAAAAATTCTTTTGTTGCATCGTGACCCAGATCAGGAGATCCGAGTAGACCTCAGCATCGGGAAATTCCTGGACTTTATCGTACAATAGCTTTTCAAGGCTTTCAAGCTCCTCTGGCTTAGTGAGCAGTGCCTGCATCACATTCTTCACGTACTGGATGTTTGCGGCGTTCTGAGTGACGTAGCTTAGGTATTCCTGAACCATCTTGTCCTGCTTGCCCTGGATTCGATACAACATAGCCAGGTCGAGACAGAAGAGGTACTGATTGCCGAGGTACTGGCGGGTCTCATTAAGCGTCAGGATTGCGTAATCGATCAGCGTACGCCCCGAGAGATAGTCGGAGACGATCTTAGCCATATGGACGCTGGATTGATTGTCAGCAATGATCTCCCGGAAATGCTTGTCTGCCTTTTGGAGTTCGCCCGATTTGACATACACAAATCCCATGTCCAGGCGATACTGGATGTTCTGCGGATCTTTTCGTTGCAAGCGCTTCAGATACGAATGCGCCTCTTCAAACTCACTGGCATCAATCAGCAGGTTAAGGTAATTATTGTGGATAAGGGGAACATTACTATCATCCTTTATCAGACTCCGGTAAAGTTCTATGGCTTTCTTTTTATCGCCTTTGAGAACGTATTCATTGGCAAGTTGAATTCCTCCATGATCCTGGGCAAAGCACACGAATGAACATAGCATTAGCGTTGTCCAGAATGTTGCCTTTCTTATTATTCTTATTATATATATATTATTGTAAGTATAATTAGTCATGTTGATATGTGCATAACTCTACGATGCGTTGGTTCGTGTATACATTGTTGATAATGGGTATGGTGTAACGTATTGGAATTTAGTTGTTTGATGAGTTATTAACAATGTTTTTGAGTGTGGAAAGGCAAGCCGTGTACAAGTTCGGTTGTTAATGGTTGTTGGTAAGTAGATGGTTCTCCACATGCTTGTTGATAGTTTTCTGTTTTCTATCATTTTTCTGACTTGTCAACGAATTTGAGATTTTTATCCACACAGTTGCTAATAAGTTATCAACAGTGGACCTAGTTCCCAATTAGCATTTAATTTTATCACTTTCGTTCCCTCATCGTTCCTGTAATATGTGATCCGTTCTGGTTCAGTCTTCGTTAAGTAGTTGCCTGGGTCCCATTGATTATTGTTATTTCGATCGATTACCGATCTAAGTTGATATTCACCTGGCTTTAAGTTTGAAAACGTTACTATTTTCTTTCCTGTTTCACGCCGTATGATGTTTCCCTGTTTATCCAGCAGTTCGATGATTTGAGTCTCTGGCATGGGTGATGTCTCAGCAATAATGATTCCCAGATCTTCTGCTTTTTCTGGCATTATGCTTTGTGTCAGTCTTGTCGATGAGTCATTCTCAACCGAGATGAATGCTGCTTTTCCGAGATAAATGATTGCCGGTGCAACTGGTGTTTCGTTGGCTGTTGCCTGTTCTTGTCTTGCCAACCAGGTGCTTTTGGCGACTTTGTTTTTAAGTGTCAGCTCCCTGTTTGGCTCGTCATAATTAACAAGTTCCTGCGTGAAGGGAATCCTGGTTGCCGAATCCATTATCAAATAGGTGCTGTCGAAATTGATTTCCTTTAGTGGCTTGCTGAATTTTATTGTTGTGGATATTTGTTCTTCGTCAAGTACCCAAGAAGTTTTTGTTTGTTCTGCTGTAAACTTTTCCGGCTGTATTTCCCTTTCCGAAAACTTTGCGTACAAGGTTGTGTCGATTTTATTATTAATGCTGTCGGTAGCTGTAATTCGTATCGCAATGCTATCGCGATTTGTGAGCGCGTTGTATACCTGGATGTTTGCGCGATCGGTTCCAAAGGCGTAATATAAGTCGCTGCTGTCGGTTGCCGATATGTGTATGCTTCTTGCGTTCTTAGATAACTTGATATTGAAGTAAGTGTTGTACGGACGTGCGCTGGTAAGTTTCAGATCCCGTGCATCGAGGTTCACGGTTCCAATCTGGAATCCTTCTTTGTTTCCGTCGAGCAGGATTGAGTCAGCCACGAATCCATATGCTTCACTTTTAGAGTCTGCGATTAGGTTCTTGTTGCGATCATCAATTGCGTTTAACCAATATAAGCCTGGTTTAAGATTTTCCAGTAGGAATTCGCCTTTGTCATTCGTTTGAGTGAAATAGGTAGATGAATGCTGAAAAAGACTGAACGTATCTGAGTATTCGGTCAGTGTTACCGTTATTTCTTTTTGGGGTTCCTGTGTTATTTGTTTTACGACTGTCCCTTTAACGGAAAGTGAATCGATGTATGCGCCAGTGCTAAGTGCAAGACGAAGGCCTTCGGTGGGATTTCGTTCGGTGACATCTTTAACAGATTCGCGAAAGTTAAACGTGTAAGTGGTGCTGTCCTGAAGCGTTTCCAGTTTTGAAATGATAATAGAGTTTTTTCGTGCTTCTATTTTATAGTCTTTTCCGACTGATGGATTGATAATGAGTTCTTCCCTGGGATTATCTAGCTGAACCATTTCATTGAAAAGTAATTCAATCTCGGTACCGTTGAAGTTGGTTGATTCATTCGGGGGAATAGTCGAGATAAGTGAAGGAGGAATAGTGTCTTTCGGGCCTCCCGTTGGGGAGCTTTGTCTTGCGCATGCGAGTACAAACAAACCATAAATGAACCAATGAATATTTTTACTTACTCTCATTTCGTGATAAGGTATACTAAACTGGAATATTGATTTGCTTTACCCGAGTTAATGTTTGAACGGAGCCCGGTAACTGCTCCTGAGATCATTCGCATGAAGCCGTTTTTGCCCTGATACTTTTCGCTGAGCATAGACACGTAGAATGAATCGAGTTTCATCGGGATGGTTTGTATGATCTTGAGCCCGTGTTTGGTTGCTAATTTATTCATGCTGGATTGGCTGAAGTGCCAAAGATGCCTTGGAACATCGTACGCTGCCCAATGTCCTTCATATTTTCTTGCATCGAAGCTTTCGAAGTTTGGCACCGCGATGAGAATCATTCCATTATTATTGAGCAGTGATTTGATCTGGCTTAAACTTTCATTTAATGTTGGTAGATGCTCTAGTACATGCCATAGCGTGATACATGCATAAGTTCCTTTGACATCGGATATTGTATGGTAGATTGATTGATCCAGTTTTGACTCTGCGTGTTGCCGGGCCTCATCAGAAGGTTCAACCCCCTCTACTACATATCCCTTTTGTTTCATGTATGCGAGAAAAGAACCGGTACCGCAGCCAATGTCCAGTATATTGGGTTCGATATCTCGAATTCTCTTGTTTACTAGATCATGTTTCCAGTGCAGTGTGAATTTCCTTGCGATTTGATAGAGCTCATTGATTACCCCACTTGCATTGTCTTTGTGAGATACATAATCATCAGACTGGTAATATTTCTCCAGGTCATTTGTTTCGGGACGAGGTGACGTGATTAAGAAGTTGCACGATGGACATTTTACGATGCTAAAATATTCGTTTGAAACGGTATAGTCTTTGACTATTAACTCCTCCTTGAGATTACCGCTATTGCAGACTGGGCACTCCTTCACCTGAACCATTACTTCCCAAGATAAATCGTTAACACGGATATGTCCGATGGTGACACGCCGCTAATTCTTGAAGCCTGCCCTATTGTTTCCGGACGAATCCTTTTTAATTTTTCACGCGCCTCAGATGACAGGGCGTTTACGCGATCGTAATCGAAATCAGTTTTTATCTTATAGTCTTCGAGTGATCCTATGCGTTCTGCTAACTTTTGCTCTCTTTCGATGTAGGACTCATACTTGACATGAATTTCTGCTTGTTCACCAACCTCGTCAGAGTAGGTATTCAAGAGGCTCGCGACACGCTCATCAAGTTGACTTAGTTCTGCGCGGCGAATCTGTGGCCGTCTTAGCAGATTGATTAAGGAGGTTTTCTCTTGAATTGGAGCTGTGCCAATGGTTGCCAGTGCCGCATTCGTTGTTTCTGGTTCGACCTTTGTTTTCGCCAACTCTTTGAGCAATGCCTCAATTCCTATTTTCTTTGTCTGGACGGCTTCGTAGCGATCCTTTGACGCGAGCCCTAACTGAAATCCTTTTTCCGTAAGTCGGATGTCAGCGTTATCCTGTCTGAGTAAGATTCGGTATTCAGCCCTGGACGTAAACATCCTGTATGGTTCCTGTGTGCCTTTCGTGATCAAGTCATCAATCAGCACACCGATATAAGCTTCTGAACGCTTGAGAACGAAAGCCTCTTTCTCATGCACCTTGTTGTGCGCATTAATGCCTGCCATTAATCCCTGGCATGCAGCCTCCTCATATCCTGTCGTTCCGTTGATCTGGCCCGCAAAAAATAGATTTTCGACTAGATGAGTTTCCAATGACAGTTTCAACTGGGTCGGTGGAAAGAAGTCATATTCGATTGCGTATCCCGGGCGGAACATTTTAGCATTTTCGAAACCAGGTATTTTAGTCAGTGCTTTATACTGGATGTCCTCTGGCAATGATGTTGAGAACCCGTTTACGTAGATCTCGACAGTGTTCCATCCCTCCGGTTCTACAAAGATCTGATGGCGATCACGCTCTGCGAATCTGTTGATCTTGTCCTCAATTGACGGACAATAGCGTGGTCCGAGACCTTTAATCCGGCCCTGGAACATGGGTGATTTATCGAATCCTTTTTGGAGCTCGCCGTGAACTGCATCGTTTGTGTACGTGATCCAACAGGACACTTGTTTTCCGAGGGGTTGCGTCTCATTTGAATACGAGAATTTGCCTGGGTTTTCATCGCCGGGCTGTTCCTCCATTTTTGAATAATTGAGGCTGCGACCATCTATTCGCGGCGGAGTGCCCGTCTTCATCCTTCCGGATTCAAAGCCTAAGCGAATCAACTGTTCTGTAATTCCTGTAGCAGCTTTTTCTGCCGTACGCCCGCCGCCAAACTGCTTTTCGCCTATGTGGATCTTACCGTTAAGGAAGGTTCCGTTAGTAAGCACAACTGATTTAGCTTTAATTCGAATTCCCAGAGAGGTTACCACACCAGCCGCCCTATTATCCTCGATAATAATCTCACTGACCATTTCTTGCCAGAAATCCACGTTGGGTGTCTTTTCAAGGGCCAGCCTCCACTCCTCCGCGAATTTCATGCGGTCGTTCTGTGTGCGAGGGCTCCACATCGCCGGGCCTTTACTAAGATTTAGCATCCGGAACTGGATCATGCTTTTATCAGACACAATCCCCGAAAGACCGCCCAGCGCGTCAATTTCCCGAACGATTTGGCCCTTGGCTACGCCACCCATTGCCGGGTTACATGACATTTGGGCAATCGTACCCATGTTCATTGTGACGAGTAAGACACTCGAACCCATAGTAGCGGCGGCGGCGGCGGCTTCACAACCGGCGTGCCCTGCCCCCACAACAATCACATCGTACTCTTTAAACATCTTGGTTTTGGTGTTCCACGTGGAACTTTATGTTTTTGCCTGCTTGTTGGTTCCACGTGGAACCTGCCGTTTTTTCCACAAAGATAAATACGCGTCTTCTTTTTTACGCATGAGGATTTGTTGTTGCCTTGACTTATCCTTAAACCCAAGCAGGTGCAGAACACCATGAATCATCACCCGACGCAGTTCCATGTCCAACGATGAGTTAAATGCACTGGCATTTTCAGTTACTCTGTCAATGCTTATAAAGATATCACCTGCTATCGTCGCAGAAGAATTATTCGTTGGAAACGTAATGATGTCTGTGTAGTAGTCATGGTTGAGATACGCGCGATTTATCTTTAACAGATAATCATCCGAACAAAAGATAAAGTTCAACTCGTGGAGTTGTTTTTTTTCGGATTTGATGGATTGCCTGATCCAGGCTGCGGTTTTTCGGGGAAGGGGAACTTTGAAGGTAATCTCTTCACTAAAATAGTTAATGTCAGCCATCAACTGTTCATATAAAAACTCAGCTCTACAATGCGGCCGTTTTCCTTAAACTCGACCTCATCCGACAGATGTTTCATTAGAAATATTCCACGGCCGCCGGGCTTCTCAATATTTTCCGGAGCGGTAGGGTCTGGTAAATGTTGGAAGTTGAAACCTCCGCCTTCATCCTTGATCACAAATCTTAAAAGGCTGTCTTGAAGAAAAAGGGATAAGTGAACGTTTTTGGACCTGTCGCCACCATTGCCATGTTTAATAGCGTTGTTAACAGCTTCGGTTACTGCAATCATAATGTTGCCGTATATATCGTCGTCCAGGTGAAAGCGTTCCTTCGCGTTATCAATGAAGCTTTCGATCATTCGAATGTTTTCAGCTAAGGAAGGAACCTGGATACTGATGGTATTCATGTGCTCGGTTAATTGTTTCCCAATCGTTTAAAGTACTCGCTTACTTCCTTCTTATAATAAGGATAAAGTTTTGGAGGAACTGTTTTCAGCAATTCTACTTCTTTTTCCTTGAGTCGCAAATATTCTTCAAATGCCTTAGGGATTTCTTTTTCCTGATCCTTTGCCGTCTCCCCTTTCCGTTCCTCATCCATGTCCTGTTCTCTCATGGATTTTTCTGCCTCCAGCAACCTGGTCATGATCTCCTTTTGCCGTTTGATCATCTGATCGGTTAGTTGCTTGTTCACAAGATCCATTTCGGTTTGTTCCATTTTGCCCGGAATATCCCCACCGGGGGTCTTTCCTTCGTTCTTCATTTTTTCCTGCATTTCCTGCAGTGCCCTGCGGATGCGCTCCTGCTCAGCAGCCATTTTTGCTAATTCTTCCGAGAGCTCGCGCCCTGACTTGCCGCTATTTTTTAATTGCTGAATTCGCTCATTAAGCTGCTGCTGCATCTGACTTAAGCTCTGCTTCTGAGATTTTTGTTTCGATTTCCCGGACGAAGGCTTTGCATTTGCCATCATTTGCATCATCATATCGAAATGATCATCAAGCATGAGTGCCAGGTTATTCATCGAGGTCATGCTCATTTGCATCGCTGTTGCCGCCTGTGGCCTTCGGCGCTCCTTGTTCGCATCGATTACCTTATTCATGTGATTGTTTAGCTCGCCAATTTCCCTTGTGATAAAAGAACCCATCATCGGATCTTTTTTGCCAAGCGCCAGCAGACTATCCTCAATTACCTTCGAATCGTCTTTCAGCTTAAGCTGTGTTTGTGCAAGACCATTGAATCGCGGATCATTCTGTTGTAGCTCATTAAAATCTTTCATTAAAGCCTCTTGGTCGTACGACAGTTTCACGAGCCCATGAATGATTTGACGAAGGGATTCGAGGTTTTGCATATCCATTTCCATCATCATCGAGTTCTGCATTCCCGCCATTTGATCCTTCATCTGCTGAAGCTTCTGCACGGCATTTTTTTGAGGTGGGATCGCTTTTGAAGGCTCACCCTGTTCGAGTTGCTCCTTGCTTTGATTTTGCTCATTCTGGATATCCTGCTGCTGCTGATCAGAAGGCATTTGTTCATCCTTTTTTAGTTCTTCACCTAGCTTTCCCAATTCTTTTAGCTCTTCGCTCATTTGCTTTAGCTCTTCAGTCAACTGCTCCTGTTGTTTCGCTAAATCGGAAGCCTGCTTCTCTTCCGCTTCGTTTGTTCGCTCCGATTTCTTATCACCCTTGTTGTTTTCCAGAGATTCTGTCTTGTCCAAAAGTTCTTCCTGCTTTTCAAGCTGCTGTTTCAGATCCTGAATTGCCTGGTCGAGCTTAAATTCGTATTGCAGCTCTTTGAATAGCTCAAGGGTTCGCTCGAGTTCTTTCTCCAGATTGTTGGAGTTTTGATTCATCTTATCAAGAAGCTTCTGAATTTTAGAAACATCGGTATTCTCTTTCAGCAGTTTCTGCAATTCTTCAAATAACTTCTTTGTCTCTTCGTCGAGTAACTGATCCATCAACTTCTGGAGTTGCTCGGCTTTCTCTCTTATTCGTTCGTTCTGTTCCGTGAACGCATTTTTCTTTTCATCCAGCAGTTCGTTCTGATCTTT
>DASPJN010000055.1:0-2180 GCA_035628595.1 Chryseosolibacter sp. | reverse complement strand
TCTTGCCAACATCAGCCACGAAATCCGCACGCCAATTAATGGCATTGCGGGCATGGCAAGCCTGTTGAGTCAAAATCCAAGTCCGGAAGACCGGGAGATGTATCTCAACGCGATCCGTCACTCTGCGGAAAATTTGAAGCTAATCATCAACGATATCCTGGATCTTGCCGCGATTGAGTCTGGCAAGCTGCGCTTCGAGAAAATTCCGTTCAATCTACAGGATCTGGTACCACCGCTTATCAGCACCTTTGCTTATCAGGCAAAAGAAAAGCGACTTGAACTCAAGTATAGTATTGCGGAAAAGCTAAACAGAATTCTGCTTGGAGATCCGGTCCGGTTAAATCAGATATTGATAAACCTTGTAAGCAATGCAGTTAAGTTCACCCATAATGGATCTATTCATGTTACATGTGATGTCGACAAAATTCATCGCGACGCGTGCTGGGTACGGATTGAAGTAACAGACACGGGCGTCGGCATTCCGAAAGAGAAGCTCCATACGATCTTTGAAAGCTTCAGTCAGGCAGACGAAAGTGTGACCAGGAAGTATGGCGGAAGCGGCCTTGGTCTCACAATCGTAAAGCAACTTGTGGAACTGCAGAAGGGAAAGATTACCGTGAGAAGCAAAGAAGGAAAGGGTTCAACGTTTATTGTACTCATTCCTTATGCAGCGGCGAAAGCTAAAACAATAACTACCCCGTTGCCGACACTGAACATCCGCTTTCAACCTGGCCTTATCAAGCGACTGAACGTGCTGCTTGTTGAAGACAACGATATCAACAGGTTGTACGCCAAAAGTATTTTAAAGAACTGGAATTGTCACGCAGACATTGCCGAAAACGGCCTGGTCGCGATTGAGAAGGTGAAAAACAATTCGTACGATATTGTTCTGATGGATGTGCAGATGCCTGTAATGGATGGCTATGAAGCAACCAAGGCGATCCGTTTGATGGATGAACCAAAACGAAATCTACCGATCATCGCCCTTACGGCAAACGCGACAAAAAAAGATGTGCAGTTATGCCTGGCTGCAGGCATGAATGATTATCTACCAAAGCCATTCACACCGGAAGATCTCCAGCGAAAAATATTTGAAGACCTAAAAATCACTCCCTCGGAAAAAACTCCAAATGGAGAAAATGGAGTATCCAACAGCTCTTTTGATTTCAGCTATCTGCGCAGTGTTTCAGGAAACAACGAGGAGTTCATCAGAGAAATGATTCAAACTTTCATTCAAACGATTCCGCCTATCCTAAATGAAATGAGCGCTTCGGTGGGCAGCGAAGACTGGATAAAACTCTCCCGGCTTGCGCATCAAATAAAACCATCTCTATCGTTGCTGGGTATGAATGATCTCCGCTCAAGGCTATCTCATATTGAAGAGTACGGGAAGACAAAAACAAACCTTGATGCTTTGCCTTCCCTTACTAACAGATTTGTACTCCAGTGTGAGGAGATCATCCCCCAACTGGCTCAGTACGTCTGAAGTAGTAATTCTACCTCTTTACGTGAAATTTCTTTCCGCTTAATTCCTGTTCAGAATTACTATTTTTCTGTACATGACAGCATTGGTTTCATCCGCGAGCTTGATGAAATAGACACCATTTGAAAGTTCGCCGATTGCGATCTGCTGCGGTGTTCTCAAGTCATTATTCAAATCGCCCTGCAACACACTCACCCCACGCTGGTCGATGATCTGCCAGTGATATTCACCGTGTAAGATGTCATCCAAATACAGATTGACGATTTTTGATGCCGGGTTCGGATATACCATCAGGCCCTTCAACTCCGCCAGCACCGGATCGTCTACACCAACAGGATTTGTCCCTTGCTTTTCAGGCGCAGCAATAATCGCTGCCTGGTGAATTCTGCGCGTTGTGTTCTTGTCCTGTACAAACGCGGCAATTGAAAGTTTAGTAGGCGTTTGAATCGGAACATCAATCTCCTGGCTAATTTCGAATTCCTGGAATTCACCGAACTTCCATGTTCTGTTCGCAATAGTTGTTCCGGCTGTCTCCATGAGGAATTTCCGAAGAACGCTTGTATTGATCTGGTTGCCACTCTCAATATCTGTTTCCAATAATGCAGCCTGGAAGATCAGCGGATGACTTAATGTATGCAGTGAGTCAACGTAAGTAAACCTGATTCGTGCACTGATCACATTCGGCTCGCTGTCGAGT
>DASPJN010000054.1:0-16830 GCA_035628595.1 Chryseosolibacter sp. | reverse complement strand
ATATCTTCTTGTTGATCTGGCAACGCTCATTGTTCCATTATTATTCTCGTTTCATCCCCGGTTGCGATTTACCAGTAAATGGAAATACTACTTGCCATCAATATTCATCACCGCAGTTATTTTCATTGTGTGGGATGAAGTTTTCACTGGAATGGGCGTTTGGGGTTTCAACAAGCAATACCTGACAGGAGTGTACGTGGGGAAATTGCCCCTTGAAGAATTGCTATTCTTTATCTGCATCCCATACGCATGTTTGTTTACGTATGAGGCTTTTAAAGCTTTACTTCCGAAAGCAAATTTTCCGAACGGTATGGCTATCTCCGTCATGATGCTTGTTCTTTCAGTGACGATTCTCATCTTCAACTTCACAAGGTGGTACACTGCAACAACATTCCTGGCACTGAGCATTGTGCTTACCGTTGACATCTTCGTTTTAAAAAGTCAGGGACGTGGAATTTTCTATCTCACGTACGCGATTCTGCTTATCCCGTTTTTTATCGTGAACGGAATTCTAACCGGTTCATTCATTGCGGAACCCGTTGTCTGGTATGATGATGCCGAAAACCTTGGCATCCGAATTGGCACCATTCCAGTAGAAGATATCTTTTACGGAATGACGTTAATCCTGATGAATGTTATGATTGCAGAAGTTCTTTCCGGGAAGTTGTCCAAAAGTCAAACGAAATAATCTTTCAATACAATTCAAATCTGGTTGATCGACTAGCTGCCAAAAAAAGGCACCTTTCGGCGCCTTTTTCATTTTATTCATATCGCAACGACTGCACCGGATTGATCGCCGCGGCTTTGATCGACTGATAGCTCACAGTGATCCATGCAATGACAATAGCGCCCAGACCGCTCGCAATGATTACCCACGGGCTCACGTCAATTCTGTAAGCGAAACCACCGAGCCATTGATTCGAAATCCACCAGCCTGCAATGGCTGCGGGAACAAACGCAATGATAACAAGACGTGTGAATTCCTTCGAAAGTAAAAGCGTCAACCCGAAAACTGAAGCACCCATCGCCTTGCGGATTCCGATTTCCTTCGTACGCTGTTCAGATGTAAACGCAGCAAGAGCAAACAAACCTAATGATGCTATAAAGATTGCGAGGCCAGAAAATATACTGAACAAAGTGCCCATGCGTTGTTCAGCCCGGAACAGTTGATCAAACTCCTGATCAAGGAATGTATATTCAAGCGGCTCGTTACTCGCATTTGCTTTCCACAAGTTTTCCAGATTGCTGATGAGTGCTTGTGCGCTTCCTTCGTAACGCACCAGGAGGCTGTTACTATTCTCAGTCAAACGAATGGATAATGGACGAACCTGCTCTTTGAATGACTCAAAATTAAAGTTTTTTATGACGCCAACTACACGCAAACGTTCTTCGGTTGGAGCATAGTAAAGTTCCTGGCCAACAGGCTCCGTGAATCCGAATTCCTTTGCAGCAGCTTCGTTCAATATGATTGCGGTTGAGTCGGAAGGAAAATCCTTTGAGAAATATCTCCCTTCTTTCATTTCAATTTTCATGACATCGATATGCTCGTAATCGGCATAATAGACACCCATGATATGATCCTGCTCTGAGCCTGTAGCTTTAAACACGGTTGTATTGTTTACACCCGGGAAAGTATTGTTTGTGTAGCTAACTTTTACAACGCCATGTTCCTGAGATAAAGCAGTTTTAAATGCGTCCTTATTGGTACCAAGCCGGTTTGCGTTTTGCAGCACAAGAATATTTTCCTTGTCGATCCCAAGATTCTTTTCCTGCATGTATGCGATTTGCTCATACACCACAAGCGTGAATATGATCAGGAAAATTGAAAGCGCGAATTGACAGACAACAAGAAAACTTCTTACGCCTTTGCTCTTCATTCCAGAGCGAACTTTTCCTTTCAACACTTCTACTGCGTTAAATGAGGTCAGATAGAACGCCGGATAGCTTCCAGCCACGAAGCCGACAAAAAGCACGAGGCCAATCGCGCCACCGACAAACAATGGACTAAAGAGAACGTCCATCCCAAGTTGTTTACCCGCCAGCAGATTGAACTGGGGCAACAGGAAATAACATAACGTCAACGCAAGGACAACCGCGGCGAAGCTGTACATCATCGACTCGGCGAGAAATTGACCTATCATCTGACCGCGCAACGAGCCAAGCGTCTTACGCAATCCAACTTCTTTCGCCCTACCCGCAGAACGCGCTGTCGACAGGTTCATGAAATTGATGCAAGCAATAACGATGATAAAAATACCAATACCTCCGAAAAAGTATATGTACATGATATTACCGCCTGGCTCCAGATCATTTGCCGACGTAGAATGGAGGTGTATATCCGAAAGTTTCGTTGAATAATAACCATACTCACCGCCCTGACTCTGCATCTGCTTGAGCGACATCCCCATGAACCTTTCAACCTCTGGTCCCACATATTTTTCAACGAGCGAAGTATATTTTTGATTAACGCTTTCAACACTTGCGTTCTCCTTCAGTAAAAAATACGTAAACAGATTGTTGTTTAACCAAACCGTACTTTGCAGTTGCTCGTTTCCTGCGGATGAAAGCAGGACGTTGTAGAGAAAGTGTGAATTCGTTGGCGCGTCTTCGGCAACACCCGTTACTTTGTAAGATGTGTTTTCATTCCCAACTGTAACAATCTTCCCTAACGGACTCTCATCTCCAAAATATTTTTTCGCAAGCGACTCGGTAAAAACCAACGTATTCGGTTCAACCAACGCAGTGTTGGGATCACCCTGAATCAGCCGATAGCTAAAGAATTGAAAGAAATTTGAGTCGACAAAGACTACCCGTTCTTCTGTAAAAGCTTTTTCGTCGTACTTGATCGCCGGCTTTCCGTAGTAAGGAGACAGCCGGATCGACGCTTCTACTTCGGGGATTTCATTCGCCATTGCATCAAAGAGTGGCGGGCAGGTCGTAGCCGTACGAATATCCTGTCCGGCAATTTTACCGTGCAGCCCAACCTGGTAAATTCGTTCCGCGTTTACATGAAAACGATCATAACTAAGCTCATCATTCACATACAAAACAATCATAAGGCACGCAGTAATGCCGATTGTCATGCCGAGAATATTGATCGCTGAAAAAAACTTGTGCTTTAAAATATTGCGAAGGGCAACTTTGAAATAGTTCTGGAACATTGTATTCAGTATTTGAACCTTTGACGCCGGTTATATAAAGTACGTTACAGTTTTGATAGATCTTTTTATTCGGTTCGTAATGTGCTCACCGGGTTCATAGACGCGGCACTGAAAACCTTGTACCCAACCGCAATTGCCGAAATCAAAAACATAATGGAAATTGAAACGACAAACGTCATATTGGTTGTCGACTGGTAATATTTCCAAATGCTTCCCATCAATATATCAACCAGGAAGTAACTTGCAACGGCACCCAAAATCGATGCTAGCGTAAGCATTATTGCAAACTCCGTATTAATTATTCGCGTGATATTCCCAATAGAAGCGCCAAGCACCTTTCGTACGCCAATTTCTTTCATTCGTTTGATAATGTTGAGCGATACGAGTGTAAATAACCCGGTTGCCGATAGAATTAATGCCACAAGACCGAGGAATGCGAACATACTCACGATGTTCGAATTGACTTGTTGCGATTCAACCATGCCTTCATTAATCACTCTGCCGTTGTAAAGCCGGTTAGGGAAGATCTCTTTCCATTGTGCTTCCATAAACTTGTTCACGTCTTTCACTTTCTGCGATGGAATGTTGACAATTACGTGTGAGTATTTGTCAGGACTTGTGTACCGGATCATCAATGGATCCATCTCTCGCCAGAGGCCATTAGTGTAAACGTCTTTCACAACACCCACTACGTAGAACTTAACGGTGTCCATCCAGATGACTTCTTTGCCGATAGGATCCGTCCAATTAAATACATCGGCAAATTTCTGACTTACGATTATTGATTCCTTCCGATCAGTCTCTGAATCTTTCTGAAAATCCCGGCCTTGAACCAACGCCAATCCCATAGTTTTCAAATAATCATCACCAACTTCAATGATATCGGCTTCAAGTTGTTTTGATTCATGTTTCACCGGATCATTATATCCCGACGAAAAAATACTGTGCTGCGATCCGGCTATGCTTGTGATATCTTTGTTTTGAGACAAAGCATTCTTGTACGTTTCGTACTCGCCCTGATTTTCCACGTACGCGATAATGACGTTGTGCGGATTGAATCCAATATCAAAATCACGTTGGAAAACGGAGTTGCCATAAAACGCGATGGCAAAAATAATTGCCAGCAGAGAAATCATGTACTGCATCACTAGTAGTACGCGCGTAAACATGTTCGTGCCGCCAAACTTCAGCTTTCCCTTCAGGATCGATACTGGCTCAAAATGACTGATGTAAAAAGCGGGATATCCGCCAGCGATCAGCGCAGTAAAAACAAGAACAGCTACTATGAAAATCAGAAACATTGGGTTGTCCAGGTAATGCGACGTGAGTTTCATATTCTCCCACATTGCATTCCACGACCCGAGAAGAACTTCGCCGAGGAACAAGCCAAGGAACAATGCTATGAAACAAATGAAGGTTGTTTCGCCGAGAAACTGGACAATCAATTGATGCCGCATACTGCCCATTACTTTGCGGATACCAATTTCTTTCAATCGTCTTGACGAAATTGCTATCGCGGTATTGGTCATGTTAAAGCATGCGATAAGCAATACCAAAACGGCCATGATGATTGGCGATATCACGGCTGCGGTAGGGCTTGATCCCCTTGTATAGCTCCATGTGTCTTCAGCCCTGTCGCGCCGGGCCATGCCCACGAAAGGATCCAGAACAAATTCACTTATCTGGAAATCCTCGCGAACTTTGTTGTTGAAAGCCTTGTACTCCTGCAGTTGCTTCCGAACAACGTCCAACCTATCCGCATTTTGAATCACAACAAACGTCATGTTGCGGAATTTCCAGTCTTCTCTCGTAACATCGGTAGCTTCGTCAAAGTAATTCTCATAGTTCGCATACGCCGACCAATGGAAGCTTGAGTTCGGAGGTGGCTTCTTATAAACTCCGCCAACTTCAAATTCTTTTTGCTTCCCTCCCATTACCTGCGTTACCTGTTTACCAACGACATCGACTGAATTAAAAAGCTTCAAAGCAAGCTCATCACTAATGAAAACCTTGGATTTATCGGCGAGGCCTTTGGAATCTCCATTTAGAAGTTCAAACGAAAAAACTTCGAATAACGAGCCATCCACGTAGGCCAGCCCTCCTGGGAAAAGATTGTCATCTACTTTAAAATTTGACCACGACCAGTTGAGCCGAACAACCGCGTTAACGTCCGCGATGTTAGCGCTTATTGCAGGCCCCAGTGGCTCGGGCGCATGCCCGTAAAGACGATGGCTGCCTTCAAATTCACGTATTGAGCTTACGCGATAAATATTCGATGCTCGTTCATGGTTCGAATCAAAAGTGGAATCGAACTCCCAGTTAAAATATGCGACGATACAACATCCGATGCCGATGGCAAGACCCAGCATGTTGATGAAGATGAAAAGTTTGTTCTTCATCATACTGCGCCATGTGATTAATAGGTAGTTTTTGATCATGGGTCGGGGTTTAAAACATTACTAAGACTGTCATTTAAGGATTAAGGTTGCATCGCGACGCCAATAAATATGCCATTGCGCAATCCTTCTGGAATGAGCCATTTTTTGCAACTGTTCATCTGAAACTGTTCATACACGAACAGGCATGTGTTCAAAAAAAAGACCTCTCGGGGTAAACCGAAAGGTCTGCTACTTCAATCCAGGCCCGTCTAACGACCGCCATAATCAGCCTGGTATGTCCAGCATGCGCCGAATACTAAATGTGAAAATGTTCTTTGATGTTCTCAGTCACAACCTTACCGTCGAACAGGTTCACGATTCTGTGCGCATAGTTTGCATCGTAAGGAGAGTGCGTTACCATGACGATGGTTGTTCCCTCTTCATTCAATTGTGAAAGAAGCTTCATCACTTCCTCACCATTTGCTGAGTCAAGGTTACCAGTAGGTTCATCGGCAAGGATCACTTTAGGCTTCGCTACAATGGCCCGGGCAATAGCAACGCGTTGTTGCTGACCGCCTGATAATTGCTGCGGGAAGTGATTTCTTCTGTGCATAATGTTCATGCGCTCCAGCACTTCTTCAACTCTTTGCTTGCGCTCAGATGCCGGAACTTTCAGGTAGAGCAATGGCAATTCAACGTTTTCGAAAACGGTAAGCTCGTCGATCAGGTTAAAGCTCTGGAAAACGAAACCGATCGATCCCTTTCTTAACTGCGCGCGTTGACGCTCAGAATACTTTGCAACTTCATGTTCGCCGAAGTAGTACTCACCATTTGATGGATTGTCAAGCAATCCAACGATGTTTAGCAATGTAGACTTACCACAACCGGAAGGACCCATGATGGCAACGAATTCGCCATCTTTGATTTCAAGGTTGATGTTATTCAATGCCGTTGTTTCGACTTCTTCTGTCGTGTAGACTTTTTCGAGGTTTTTAAGTTTGATCATGGCGTTTAAATTTCTGTGTGTTTATGATAGTTTGATGTTCAGTATGACGCAAAAGTTCTGCTAGAGGTTACTTTTATTTTTTGAAATGGTTACTAGTTTAGCAATAAAACTTCATTGTTTCCAAAATTCTCGTAAGATGAAGTGATGACACGGTCGCCTGGTTTAAGGCCTTCCAGCACCTCAAAGTTCTCAGGATTCTTCCTCCCCAATTTAATATCGCGTTTCACTGCTCTGTTTTCTGAATCAAGAACATATACCCAGTTACCACCGGTGTCTTTATAGAATCCGCCAACAGGCAACAACAACTCTTCAGATGACTGGCTAAGCTGTATTCTCAAACGAAGCGACTGACCTCTTCTGATACCTGTAGGAACTTCTCCAACAAAATTCATATCAACGTCAAACCTTCCGTTTGTAATCGTTGGGTAGATGTACGCAATCTCAAGGAGATAATCCTGATTGTTAAAAGTTGTTTCAGCGTGTAACCCCGTTACAATCCGCGGAAGATACAATTCATCAATCGGTACTCTTACCTTATAGCTTCCAACCACGTCTACCTGGCCCAGACGTTGTCCAGGGTTTACACTTTGTCCGGCGTCTAGTTGTGGTCTTGATAACTGGCCGTCGATTGGTGCGCGAATGATCAGGTTATCCAGAATTTGGCCGACACCTTCAAGGCTTTCAGTCATCTTCTTTTCGGAATATGAAAGTTCGCGCAACTGACGAATCCGGTCAAGTGAATCATTTTTATAAACTTCATACGTGATCTTCCGACGTTCCAAATTGTAGTTGTAATCCGCTTCTGTCCGCTCGAAGTCTTGCTTAGAGATCAGCTTCTTTTCATAAAGTTGCTTCTGACGACGATATTGTGGACCAAGGATTTGCAACTGGTTATCAATCAATGCAAGCATCTGTCTTTGCTCCAGATCGTTTCGTGTAATGGCCAGACGCGTGTCACGCTGGCGTGTGATGCTTTCATTTAGCTGCGCCTCACGTTGTAAGACATCAAGCTCGCGGTTAAGGTTGCTTAACTCGAGAATTATATCTCCCTTCTTTAACATAGATCCACTTTCAGCCACAACACGTTTGATTGTACCGCCTTCAATTGCGTCAAGAAAAACTGTTCTGCTTGGCTCAACAATCCCTGTTTGCGGAATTGTCTCCTGGAAGACACCACGTTCAACGGTCGATATCGTGATTTTATCTTTTTCAATTTTCAGTTTTGATCTTCTGTCAGCAAATATGAATTGATAACCGACAAAAACTGTGAACAACGCAATACCGCCGTAGGTCGCGATTCGCTTGATTGTCCACTTCTTCTTTTTTAATTGTTTGTCCATTGTTTAGCGTTCGATTTCACGAGAACGAGTCACGAATGCCAACAAACGTGCCAAGTGACCTGAGGCCATTTCAGCCAGCTTTTTTCTTTGATTCTGCTCGTTTCTTCGTTCATATGTGAACGGGCCTGTCCGCGATCGAACACGCTGAACCACCGTTTTTCAACAATTTTGGCCGTTTCTTCGATTTTCGGCTGAAAATCAATTTCGGTATAGCGTTTGCCCACTACCGGACAGCAAGTTTCGAAAACGAACCACTTGCCGGTACCTTAAACCCTGATCAATGGCAGACAGCAAACATGGAAAGATTCTGATCGTAGATGACAACGAGGATCTTTTGAAAGCAGCAAAGATGCACCTCAAGCGACACTTCCAACAGGTCGATATCGAAAAGAATCCGGAAGCAATACCATCCCTGATGAATAACGAAGACTATGATGTTATTCTTCTGGATATGAACTTTACAAAGGATGTAAGCAGCGGCAGCGAAGGATATTATTGGCTTGAAAGAATTTTACAGATTGATCCTTCATCAGTCGTTGTATTGATCACAGCCTACGGCGACATTCAAATGGCCGTCAAAGCAATTAAGGCTGGCGCTACAGACTTCGTATTGAAACCATGGGAAAACGAGAAACTTCTCGCCACTCTTTTTTCGGCGATGCGATTACGCGAAACACGCGATGAAGTTGAAACACTCAAAATAAAGAATCAGGAGATCAACCAGGCGCTTAACGGAAAGTTCATCGACATTATCGGTACCAGCCCCGTGATGCACAAAATTTTTCAGACGATAGACAGGGTCGCAAAAACAGACGCGAATGTGTTGATCCTCGGTGAGAATGGAACTGGAAAGGAATTGATCGCGCGCGCGATCCATAAAAATTCTGCGCGGCAGAATCAGAACTTTGCCAGCGTCGATCTTGGATCAATTACAGAGACCCTTTTTGAAAGCGAATTATTCGGTCACAAAAAGGGGTCGTTCACCGATGCGAAAGAGGATCGCGCCGGACGTTTCGAACTTGCCAATAACGGAACGCTGTTCCTTGATGAGATTGGAAACCTCTCGATGCCATTGCAGGCGAAACTACTTACAGTTCTCCAAAACAGGAAGGTAAGCCGTGTCGGGTCGAATAAAGATACGCCGATCGACATCCGGCTCATTTGTGCGACGAATATGCCTCTTTACGAGATGGTGAAAGAAAACAAATTCCGCCAGGACTTGTTGTACAGGATCAACACAATTGAAATTGAAATTCCGCCGTTGCGCGAACGCTTTGAAGATATTCCACTTCTTGCAAACCATTTCCTGAAATTCTATGCAGCAAAGTATGAGAAAACTGTTTCGAAGATCAGCGATGCAGCGATGACACGGATGCATAAGCATAACTGGCCCGGGAATATCCGGGAGTTGCAACACGCTATTGAGCGCGCAGTAATTCTCAGCAACGCAAATGTCCTCCAACCGGAAGACTTTAACTTTACCGCTTCAAATGG
Organism: Chryseosolibacter sp.; assembly: GCA_035628595.1. GTDB lineage: Bacteria > Bacteroidota > Bacteroidia > Cytophagales > Cyclobacteriaceae > Chryseosolibacter. Next base: position 7,451 of record DASPJN010000054.1, on the reverse strand, counting down.
AAAAGAGGATAACAGCCAGCTGAATCTCGACCAATTCAACCTTGAAGAAGTAGAGAAACTATTGATCAGGAAAGTATTAAAAAAGTACAACGGCAATATCACACAGGCTGCCTCCGAACTCGGGTTGACACGTTCATCATTGTACAGAAGGCTCGAGAAATACGGGCTGTGATCGGCGGTCAAAACCTAGCGCTGTTGTCATTAATTTGGCATATCTTCGTTCACATTTTGTGCTGAAGATTATTCATGCGATACGGTTTTAATGATTTCCCCACGCGCGTAGCCCTTCGCGTTGTTTTTCTCGGTATTACCATGGCCTTGTTTGTCTTTATGATATCAAGACCTAACATGCTGTTTGCCGCCATTCTCACATTCACCGTTATTATCGGGCAGCTTGTCGAGATCTATCGCTTTGTTTCGCAGACCAATAGGAAGCTCACGCGATTTCTTGAGTCCGTGAAATATTCGGATTTCATCTCAGGGTTCACATCCGATAATAAACTTGGCAAGAGCTTCAAGGATCTCAATGTCGCTTTTAATGAAGTACTGGAGGCGTTTCGCAAAGCGCGATCTGAAAAAGAAGAACACTGGCAATATCTCAACACGGTTGTCCAACAGGTAAGGACAGGTATTCTTTCATTCGACACAGAAGGAGAAGTGCAGTTGATGAATACCAATGCAAAACGTTTTCTCGGCATTACGGCAATCAAGAATATAAAAGAGCTCATTCAAATCAACCCACGACTCTACCACGCGATCAACACTGTGGAATCCGGGAAGAGTGAACTCTACAAAGCAGGTGAAGAACTTTACCTGACGATCCAGTCAACAGAGTTGCGAATACGCGCTGTTGACGTAAAACTCGTAACCCTCCAAAACATTCAGCCTGAACTGCAAAAGCAAGAGCTGGAAGCGTGGCAAAACCTGACACGTGTCTTGCGTCACGAGATCATGAACTCAATCACACCTATCTCATCACTCACATCAACTTTGCGGGAGATTCTTGACCACGACATGCATAGAGTGGATGAACACTGGGAATTAAAAGACGAAGGGGCTGATGATCTCCGCGAAGGCCTGGGCACAATCGAAAACCGCAGTCGTGGTTTGATCAAGTTTATTGACGCGTATCGCGAATATACTTCATTACCGAAACCCAAAATGACAACAGTGAAGTTGAAGGATCTTATTGAGAAGGTTTCCCAACTGATGAAAAATGAAATCAAAAAAACAAAAATCAATTTTCATTACGAGTCATCTTCTGAATACCTCACGCTTCAATGTGATATTGAAATGATTGAACAGGTCCTCATCAACTTATTGAAGAATGCAGTTGAGGCCCTCGCTGAGACCGAGCACCCGGAACTCAGGCTAATCGGCCGGTATGACGAGAATGTCATTAAAATTGAAGTAATCGACAATGGGCCGGGCATTATCAGGGAAGCGCTGGAACACATCTTCGTGCCGTTTTACACGACAAAAAGAACAGGTTCGGGAATCGGATTAAGCTTGTCGCGACAAATCATGCAAATGCATAACGGGTCTCTTTCAGTGGTATCGCAACCTGATGTTCAAACAATATTCACCCTCAAATTTTAGTTCTTTCATTCAACTGCTTTAATGTTCATTCGCCCGGATTTCGCCAGCCGGCACCTTTCTTTCTCCAGTTTTTTTTTGTATGTTTAAAATCCCCCCACATTCTGGATTTAGGATTTAACGCTAACCGACTGTATTATGAGATCCAACATCATCATCGTAGCAGGACTGTTATTGTTCATAGCAATAGTAATGTCGACATGGAGCCCGGAACGCCTTCAGGCGGAACAAACCGTTGTGACTGATCATGGCGTGGTTGCAGAAGTGTATGAGACAGCGCTGAAGGATCTTGTTGTGAAGCTCCAGGATCGTTCTGAAATATTTTACCTTGACCAGAAAAACCGGCGGCATATTAGTTTTGATGAACTGAAATCAAAGTTGCTCAACCAACCGGTTAAGATAGAGTATCCTGAAAAATGGAAGCCACTAAAAGACCAACAACCGCAGCATTACGTTTCCAAGCTTGAGATTCGCGATGAAATTGTTTTCGCGGAAGACGAGTAATAGCCAAAAACTAAAGAAAATGGATACCCGAACAGGTATCCATTTTTTATTGCCTCACTTTTCGGAACACGGCGCTCGCGTTGTGACCCCCGAATCCGAAAGTATTGCTTAATGCAACGTTAACCTCCTTCTCCAAAGAAGTGCCGGTAACAATGTTGAGTCCGGCCGGCAATTCAGGGTCAATGTTCTGTGTATTTATCGTAGGTGGAATCACACTTGTCTCAATTGCCTTTATCGCGATGATGGCTTCAACTGCGCCAGCAGCTCCCAGTAAATGGCCTATCGCCGACTTTGTTGCGCTGATATGAAGATGATCAGGTTTCTCTCCAAAAAAGTTAACCACAGCCTTCATTTCACTTACATCGCCTAGCGGTGTAGACGTAGCATGCGGGTTGAGGTAGTCGACCTCATGAATCGAAAGACCTGCATCTTCGAGCGCCCATTTCATGCCGAGTGCCGCACCCAGTCCGTGTGGATGAGTTGCAGTGAGATGATACGCATCGGCTGACATTCCTCCACCAGCAACTTCGGCGTAGATCTTAGCGCCGCGACGTTTCGCGTGCTCAAATTCTTCAAGTACGAGCGCCCCCGCGCCCTCTCCCATTACAAATCCGTCACGGTCCACATCAAAAGGGCGTGATGCGCGAGCGGGATCATCGTTGCGCGTTGACAATGCCTTCATCGCGCCGAAACCACCAATCCCAGCCTCATTTACCGCCGCTTCCGACCCGCCCGTGATAAAGACGTCCGCTTTGTTCCAACGGATGTAGTTCATTGCGTCGATGATCGCGGTTGTTGATGTAGCGCATGCCGAAACCGTTGTGAAGTTGGGGCCCATAAATCCATATTTGATGGAAATCCAGCCTGAAGCGATGTCAACAATCACCTTGGGAATGAAGTATGGATTAATCCTGGGTGTACCGTCACCGCGTCCAAATTCCACCATCTCTTGTTGAAAAGTTGAAAATCCTCCATTACCAGAACCCCATATCACACCGACGCGCGTTTTGTCTATTGAATCCAGCGGAAGGGCAGAATCCTTTAATGCTTCCGCAGTCGATGCAAGCGCGTAATGCACGAAAGGATCCATTTTCCGAATTTCATTTTTTTCAAGATGATCCGATGGATCAAAACCTTTAACCTCACACGCAAATTTCGTTTTGAACTTTGTCGTGTCAAATTTTGTGATCGGAGCGGCACCGCTTTTTCCGCCAGTCAAATTCTGCCAGAAAGTTTCGATTGAATTGCCCAGGGGCGTAATCGCTCCCAACCCGGTTACAACAACTCTTCTTGGATACGTCATTTGCTGATTTGTTGAATAATATCTTTACAATGCTTTACAATTATGTCCATCGGTTCGATTGACTTCTCAGCGCGTGAAAACATTAACGCTCCTTCTATCGAACAGAATATTACGTAGGCTATGCGTCGGGCGTCGGTGTCTTTCTTAAACTCGCCGGCTTCTATTCCAAGTCCAATCAGTTCTGTAATAAAACTGATCGTTCTCAGAAGCTCCTTCACAACGACTTTCCTCATTTCCGGATGATGATCGTCGATTTCAACGGCATGGTTGAGTAACGGACAGCCACCTTTTATTGGTGGGTTAAAGACGTATGCCGCATAAAAGTCAAGCAGGGAGATAAGTCGGTCCTTATAAGAAAGACATTCATCGAGTTTTAGCCTTGCTGTCGCACGAACCTTTTCAATCGCATAGAGAAATGCTTCGCTGGCAATCTCATCTTTATCGCGAAAATTTCCGTAGATGGCTCCCTTTGATAACCCTGTTGCATCTGTCAAATCCGACAGCGATGTGCCATCGTAGCCCTTGCAATTGAAGATAGGCGCGGTCTTTTCAATAATAAACTGACGTGTTCGTGCTGCTTTTGTCACATCACAAAGATAACAGATTTTATACCGATCGGTATATTTCCATCCAAATTAAACTGCGCATCCGTTTGAATTCATGTTTATGCGTGGTTGTCGAGCAGAAAAGGGTCCCATTCACCCGAGGAGTTCAGGTGATCCTTAAGGAAAATTGAATAAGATGGTTTATAGGGCTTTTTCTTCAAATGCATCCCGGCCTGTTCCGGCGTATCGTTGCCTTTTTTGGCATTGCAGCGTTTGCAGGCAGTTACCAGGTTCGTCCAGCTATCTTTTCCACCACGCGCACGAGGCACAACGTGATCGATTGTAAGATCTTTTCTGGTTCCGCAGTACTGACACTCGTTATTGTCGCGTTTGAAGATATTCTGTCGGGTAAGATTAACGCCCTTGTAAGGGGCGTTAACATATCTGTTTAGACGAATCACAGAAGGCATGGGGAAGGCTTGGGTTATCGAATGAAGCTTATGCCCATTCGACGTCCGAACCATCTCGCTTTTCTGCAAATACACGAGAATAAATGCGCGCTCCACCGAGCACACCATCAGTGGGCTGAAATCCTGATTAAGTACCAATACCCTGCTATTCATCTATTAATTATTGAACTTAGAACCAGTCAAATGTCGGGCCGCCGACGAGTAAGATAACGGTCTGGTCACACGAACTCCGGAATGAACACAGGCCATAACTTTGGTTAATATAAAACCAAAATTTCAGCAAAAAAAGGGAACGATTATTTGGAAACAGAAAATCCTGCTAAGCGAGTATTCGCCGGAGATGGGCAAACTCGTGCGAATGCTGTCGGGTGTCGGCGTTGAGGATGCCTCTCGCGTCTAAAGTATCAATCCTGACGCGGCCGGACGCGTGAATGATTTTGTTTTCCGCAAGTACGATACCGGTATGAACGATTTTACCGTGGTCGTTCCTGAAAAATGCCAGATCGCCGGGGACTCGTTCATCGAACGAGTCAACAGCTTTTCCCTGCGATGCTTGCTGCCAGGCATCTCTTTGTAAACGATAGCCGCAAATTTTAAAAACCATCTGGGCAAATCCGGAGCAATCAATTCCGAACGGGCTTTTCCCACCCCATTGATATGGCGCATTCAGATAACGAAAGGCAATTGTTTTCAGAAACTCAAACTCGCGTTTGTTTCCCAAAGACTTGGATTCCCCATTAAACGCGAACTGTTCTTCCATTCTGAATAACTCGGAGCCCGAAATCGGGATGATACTGCCAATCACGATCGGCAAAGAAGTTTTATTATACAATAGGCTGGACGTTACATCGAGGCTGATCTTGAATTCCGCCCGGTTGATATACTCATAGTGTTCTTTGGTAATGCCGTGGTGTTGTCTGGCATCGATCCAGCCTTCGTAATGATCGAACGTCGTTCGGATCTGTCGCCATTTCCTGTCGTCCGAAATTCGTGTCACTTCATATTCTTCGCCAAACAATAACTGAGAAACCTGCTCCGACATGTGTGTTGGCTCCGTCCTGATGGAAACAACACTTAAACGACACACACCATGTTCGATGATTTCCATAGCCAACATCCGAAGATTAGAATTTCATTTTATCAAGCTCACGTTTTGCGTCGCGCTCTTTTATACTCTGTCGCTTATCGTACATTTTTTTACCACGGGCCAGGGCAATTTCAACCTTTGCAAATCCCCGGTCGTTAATAAACAACCGGACTGGAATCAAAGTCAATCCTTTTTCTTCGACCTTACCCTCCAGTTTCCGGATTTCACTTTTCTTCAGGAGTAACTTACGCTCACGTGTAGCCTCGTGGTTATAATGTGTGCCCTGCGCGTAGGGCGTAATATTAATTCCTTTTACAAATACTTCTCCATTATTCAGATAACAAAAACCATCCTGCAGGTTCACTTGTCCTTCGCGGATCGATTTTATTTCTGTCCCGGTGAGCACAATCCCGGAAATGTATTTATCAAGCAACTCATACTCGAACGACGCCTGCCGGTTCCTGATATTAACATTATCCGAAAATCTTTGTTTTGTCATTTTACCGAAAATAGCTTATCAAGTTTTTCCTTCTTTAAAATCTTCTGACCGGTTTTACCGGACGCAATCAAACGATCACCAACAAAGGCGTCTACACTGCAAATTAGTTCATGTCCCTTTACCTCTGTCACGGATCCGCGAAAAGTAATTTCTTCGTGTTCAAATGCCGGTCCCCGATGATCGACGTGCACAAATGTACCAATCCCCTCCTCATCCTCGTCGCGCATTTCCAAAACAAACTGCCTTGTTGTCCATTCCATGTCGCGCGCCAGGCCAAAAGTTGAGAAAACAGGATGAACCACTTCCCCATTAAAACGTGCGAAGTCCTGGCTGCTAACGGTTCGCTTAAATTCTTTATGGTCGCCGGGTTTAAAAATTGATTTCATATCAAATGGGCATGCGCGCCAATGGTGTTACGTCAAGTGTAGTAAATACTTTTGATAAGAATTTGTAATGTGCAGCAATGGCAATCATCGCTGCGTTGTCGGTGCAATATTCAAACGCCGGAATAAAGACATCCCAACCCTTTTGCGCACCAAGCGAATGGAGCTGCTTTCGTAAACCTGAGTTGGCCGAAACACCACCGGCAATCGCAATTTGTTTAATGCCGGTGTGTGCGCTCGCTCTTTCAAGCCTGCTTAGCAACATATTGATGAGGTGCTGTTGCAGACTCGCACAAATATCATAAAGATTCTTTTCTATAAATGCCTCATCCTTTTTCATCTCATCGCGTAGAAAATACAGGAAAGCAGTCTTCACACCGCTGAAAGAAAAGTCGAAGCCGGCCATTTGCGAATCCGGAAATTTGAAACGGGATGCATTTCCCAACTGAGCATATTGATCGATCAGCGGGCCACCGGGATATGGCAGACCCATCATCTTAGCGGCCTTGTCGAAAGCCTCACCGACAGCATCGTCCTGCGTTTCACCGATAACCTCCATGTCATGATAGCTGCGAACTAGCACGATTTGTGTATGACCGCCACTCACGGTAAGGCAAAGAAAAGGAAACTGCGGTTTTGGATCGGCGATAAAGTGAGCGAGTACGTGTGCCTGCATGTGGTTTACTTCGATCAAGGGGATGCCCATCGACAGCGCAAGGCCTTTCGCGAATGACACGCCTACAAGCAACGAACCGACAAGGCCGGGTCCGCGGGTAAAAGCGATTGCGTTTAAGTCTTTCGATTTAACGTCGGCATGCTGCATTGCCTGTTGCACGACAGCTACAATATTTTGCTGGTGCGCACGCGATGCAAGCTCGGGTACAACGCCGCCGTATTTTTGATGTACTGCCTGTGAGGCGATAATATTATTCAGTACCTTGCCGTTTCGTATAACGGAAGCTGAGGTTTCATCGCATGAAGACTCAATGGCAAGGATGACGGGTTGCATGTGAGAACAAATGAACTTGCAAGTTAGAAATAGAATTCGAAAAGTTTTAGCATAT
>DASPJN010000053.1:0-5493 GCA_035628595.1 Chryseosolibacter sp. | reverse complement strand
ATTTCCCGAGTCCAGGTTTACCGTGATCGGTCATAGCGTGGGCGGGCAGATCATCGGCATGTCTCCATTATCTGAGAATGTTGATAATATTATCACGATTGCGGCCCAAACGCCGTATTGGAAGAACTTTAAATCAACCAGCAAGCTCTTTACCTTCTGGTATGTAATGATCCCGTTTTTTACAAAAATGTTTGGATACTTCCCGGCATCGAAGCTCGGACTTTTTGAAAATCTGCCAGCAGGCGTTGCGTTGCAGTGGTCGCGTTGGGCAAAGTCAAAAACGTACGTATTCGATGAGTTACCTTATATGAAAGAACGTTTCAGGTCGTTGCATCAACCGGCGCTCATGATCAGTTTTTCGGATGATGACTATGCACCAAAAAATTCGGTCATGAACCTGATGTCCTTCTTCAAGAATCTGAAATGGAATCACTGGCACCTGAGTCCTTCAGATATCAAGCAAAACAGGATAGGACACTTCGGATTTTTTCGTAAGAAGCTTGCTTCCAATACGTGGACAGACATTACACGATGGATGGTCGGAATGACCCCCGTAGCTACACCTTCGAGCAAGGCAGCATAGGTCTTGCCTGGAGTTTAGTTTGGGTTATTCAAGAATCGGAGAGGGCGGTTTCCAGGAACTGCCCTTTTTTCATTTGCTAACCGTTCCATTAAATACACTTACTTTTTCAGAAAACGGATTGCCAGACTGACGCCTGAATGATACGACCTGGCCTACGTGCCACAACGCATCCGCAATCGGGCCGTTCAATTGATTCCAGAATGGAAACGTGCGCGAATTATTGTCGCGCTGAAATGTCAATTCGAATTTTGCGAAATCTTCATCGCTGCTCTTGCGCAGGATCTCAGACGCCCTGGACAGATTTTCAAGCGTGGCCTTCCGCATTTCATCAAATGTCATTGCCGGTTTTGTGACGCCAGGTGTATTGGTTGTAGCTGTTACGGAATTGACGATGATCCTCGATAAGTCGTGAATATGATCAAGCGTTTCGAATGAAGTTCTTGACTCCGGACCCGGCTTGAAATCGAGGTCGTCCGGGCGAAGCCCTTCCGTCGCCCAATAATAGCGAAATCCCAGGCCATCAACCATTCTGGAAACGACTGTTCCGGCTGAGTAATGTTCAGGTGCCTTTGGTATTTCCCGGTAAGGCAAAGGGTTATTTTCCTGTGCCTGAATTAAAATTGAAAGGAGCACGTAGGTAAATGATAGGGCATACTTCATCGGACAAGGTTTATCCAATAAAGGTAATCCTATTCCGAATTTGTGCCTTACTCTACTTTGCGTGATTTACCTGGGAGGTAGATTTCAGACTACGAGTGGAAGCCATAGAGGGCGTCGCTTTGTTTTTCAACAACTTTTGCTCAGTCTCCCATTTATGCCAGTGAGAACGGAGTTCCTTGACATCGTCGTGTATGCACGGATAATTAGCTGTAGCAGCGTATGGCACTTTGGGCAGTGCTCCTGTGGCTAACTGTGAAGTTGTGAGCCCACCTGACCATTCGAAGTGAGCCGGGTCGTAGGGTGATTTCCATCGTCCGCCCCAGCGAAGTCCAAGTTTTTCTCCTTCAGTTCCGACTTTTCTCCAGAGCGTAGTGTTATCCCACTGCGGAATGTTATTTACCATTGGTACGACGTCTACCGCAAGTCCATATTGATGTTTTGATTTGCCGCCCGGCGTGCGCGTATATTTGCGACCCATCGTGTAGTATTCCGATTGCTTGGCGTGTGTGCGATACGATTCCACGACTGCCAACTCGATGCCTTTTGCCCGGCAATTGCGGATCAATAGCGTAATCTTGTCACGAAAGTATGGATGTAATGATTGGAGATCGGCAATCATCGGAATGTTACCGCGGTCTTTCCCAAAAGAGTGATTTTCAACTGTTTTCCATGAACGCCATATGTTTTCCGGCTCGAAAGCTTCTATAGAATCATAGCTGATTGAATCCGATTCGTCCTCTAGAATAGCGGTGGTATCAGGAAATGGGGTATAGGTGATGAAGGTGAACCCGGAATACCGCTGCCCTTTGGTATCCGTTACAATGGCAGAAACGCCAACACCCACCGCCAGGCACAAAGCCGATAACAAAAACTTCTTTTTCATGAATAAAGCCCAACAAATACAGACAAAGCCAGCAATCCTTGTCGAGCCCCATCATCCTCTTTCATTTCTTGCTCGGTCTGGCGAACCGCAAATATAACACCTCTATAAATTCTTACGTCAGGCGGCGGCGAAAAAAAGGCAAAAAATCACCTCTGTGCCGCGCGCTAATCCGGCTCCAACGCATTGAAAGCCAGTCTACTTTCCCTTGGTCTCGGATGTACCCTTTTTGGAAGGCTGTGAAGCAACGTCTTTCGAAATGCTTTCGTATCTGGTCTTCAGCTGAGAGTCAGATTCGAGACCCTTTCTGATGGCGTTGAACGTTCTTACACCAACGTAATCTTTTGCGAGCGCCTGGTACGCGTCATTGATCCGATCAATGTTGAGTTGACGCAACGCTGCGATTTCCCGTACAAAATCGATTTCATTTTCGGTGGCTCTTGTTGCTGTCAATTGTGCAGGATCATCAATAATCTTGAACAGTTCGTTATATCTCGGAACACTCATTACCGTATTCTTCTGCACATTTTCTGAAACAATGTCGATTAAAGTTTCCTGCATGCCTTTAACAGAATCCATCGTGAGCGCATACCTGAGAAGATCATCATCGGATATGGTTTGATCAGCCTGTGCTTTGGACATGTGTGCAATGATTATTGCAAGCAGAACCAATAGAATTTTCGCCATTTTCATAAACCTCTTTGCTTTAGTTAGTTATAGACGATCATGGTTGCTTAAAAAACTGTTCCTTCCGACGCTGAGTTTGCTGAAAACAAGAAAGCCACCCGCTTTCGCAAGGTGGCTCTCAGATTTAGGTTAACTATAAAATCTTAGACTGCCAGTTTCACTTTTGGAGCGCCGGCAAGTATTTCTTCATTCGCATATTCAGCAAATTTCTCGAAGTTCGTCATAAACGCATTAGCCAGGAAGTTGGCTTTTGCTTCGTATGCTTCTTTGTCCTTCCATGTGTTCTTTGGATTCAGGATCTCTGCCGGAACGCCAGGGCACGACTTCGGCATTGACAAACCGAAGAGCTCATGTGTTTCATAAGAAACATTATCAAGTTCCCCGCTGAGCGCAGCAGAAATAAGCGCACGTGTGTACTTCAGACTCATACGCTTGCCAGTGCCGTACGCACCGCCGCTCCAGCCTGTATTGACAAGCCAAACATTTACTTTGGCGTCTTGCATTTTCTGGCTTAACATCTCAGCGTAACGCGTTGGATGCAATGGCATAAACGGAGCACCGAAGCACGCCGAGAACGTCATTGTTGGCTCGGTTACGCCCGCTTCAGTACCCGCAACTTTTGCTGTGTAACCACTGATAAAGTGGAATGCTGCCTGTCCGGGTGTCAACTTCGCAATTGGAGGAAGGACGCCGAACGCATCACAGGTAAGGAAGAAAATGTTTTTTGGATTCAACCCGATTGATGGGTTCGCAATGTTCTTGATATGGTGCAGCGGATAGCTTACACGTGTGTTCTCTGTACGGCTTCCATCTGCGTAGTCAACCTCGTTTGAGCCGGATTTGAAAACAATATTTTCCAATAAGGCACCAGGCTTGATCGCATTGTAGATGTCTGGCTCTTTTTCTGCTGAAAGATCGATGGTCTTTGCATAGCAACCACCTTCAAAGTTGAAGATAATATTATCCGATGTCCAGCCATGCTCGTCATCGCCGATAAGCTTGCGGTTTGGATCCGCTGACAACGTGGTTTTTCCTGTTCCTGATAATCCAAAGAATATGGCTGTATCGCCTTTTTCGCCTGTGTTAGCAGAGCAGTGCATTGGGAAAACATCTTTCTGATGAGGAAGGATGAAATTCAACGCTGTGAAAATGCCTTTCTTGATCTCACCTGTGTAACCGCTTCCACCAATCAAAATGATCTTTCTTTTGAAGTCGATGATTGAGAAGTTATGCTGACGTGTTCCATCCACAGCCGGATCGGCTCTGAAGCCCGGTGCGTTAAGGATCAACCACTCAGATTTAAATGATTTTAATTCCGCCGTCGATGGACGGAGAAACATATTGTAAACAAAAAGGTTTGACCATGCGTACTCATTGATGACGCGGATATTCATTCTGTAACGCCAGTCAGCGCAGGCATACGCATCGCGAACATAAAATTCTTTTCCTTCGAAATAGCGAATCATCTTGATGTAAAGCTGATCGAATTTCTCAGGTGTGAAGGGAATATTGAAGTTATTCCACCATACAGCATTTGTTGTTACTTCGTCTTTTACGGTGAGCTTGTCTTTAGGCGAGCGCCCTGTGAATTCTCCTGTGTCAATTGCAAGCGCTCCTGCACTGCTCAGTTTTCCCTGTCCTTTTTCTAAAGCAATGGAAGTGAGTTCTTCAGGAGTAAGATTCCAGTGGGCGATGCCGTCTGAAATTCCCAAATCCATCACTGTCGCGTTTCCCGACCTTGTACCTAATTCTAACATAAATGTGTATGGGTTAATGAGTTCTCAAATATACGCAAAATGGTAGGCGTTCAATCGATTGCATAAAAATATTATTCCAAAGTGCCTCATCACTAAACAATTTGCGAATGTGAATTTAAGGGCATACTTTCGGCGGAATTTGGTTAAAGTAAAGCCGCTGAAAATTGTATTTGGCGGAAGTCAATATTTGACAAAACTTATTTGGAGCAGGACAACATAAAATTTTTTTGGGAAGAATGAATTTGACGCAGCTGCGTAGCGGATTTTCCTCTACATTTTGGATTGCCAATACACTAGAACTTTTTGAACGACTTGCGTTTTACGGGTCGAAAGCGATCCTTGCTAAGTTTATCGCGGATAAGGTAGGCTTGACCGAAGATGCAGGATCGCTGACCGGTATATTCTCAGGTGTTATTTACCTTCTTCCGATTCTTGCCGGGGTTTTAGTCGACAAATACGGTTTCCGCAGAACGCTCATCGCATGCTTCCTCATTTTTTGTATTGGATATTTTATGATCGGATTGGCGGGAATGGCGTTCGCTCAACCGCTTGTTGAATCCGTCGGCAAATATCCATACATGCTTTCCGTGCTGTTACTCACCGCCATTGGTGGATCGTTGATCAAACCGTGTATCGTTGGCACAGTGTCAAAAACATCTGCTGATGATGTAAAGGCACTCGGGTTTTCGATTTACTATTCACTTGTAAACCTGGGAGGCGCCATTGGTCCCGTGGTGGCGTTGTTTGTTCGTGAAAATCTGGGTATTGAATATGTGCTCGTGATGTCATCCATCACTTCGTTCCTGTTGTGTCTTGGTGCATTGTTCTTTTTCAAAGAACCGGTTGCAGCAGGCGGAGCGGAAGAGGCAGACGTCCGTACATTCAAACAAGTGTTTTCCGATATGGCGCTCGTCTTTACCAATTTC
>DASPJN010000052.1:0-9111 GCA_035628595.1 Chryseosolibacter sp. | reverse complement strand
TGCTGGATGAAGCTGCGGACGGCAATTTTGAAATAGTTTTTGAACATAGGGGCGTGGGTTTACCGTTTGATACGTCCGTTCCTTGACAATGACCGTACCGGTTACATATACGGTATGAAATCCGCGACAACCGGAGAATTTCCGAGGCCAGATAAATACGCACTGTACATGATCGAAAGTTATTGTTCGCCTGTGAACATTTCGCGAAGCGGCATTTAGAATTCGTTAACAATTTTTGAATAGTGGAAGTATCCCGCCTGGGTACAGTAAATTCATATAATGGACTACAAAAAACACACGTGCTACATCCGCAGCACGTTCAGACCGTTCCAGTCAGTTGAGTCATCCCTTCATTGGTTGCTTCCCAGCAGAGGGTCCGTTTTGCTCAATAGTCTGAAAATACTAAACTAGTATTTGATTTTATACTGACACAGTTTATAGAACAGAGCCTAAGATAATTGAATACCATCGATTGACCTGATAACCGGGCTTTTCAACTCCGGCTCACCAGAGGTCAATCGTGCCTTTACACAGTTACCTAGACACTACCGAGCCTGTTAATACCGTGTCTCAAGTACCTACCTCGCATACTCACGTGTAGTATGACGCCTTCTCAAGTACCTACCTCGCATACTCGAGTGTAGTATGACGGCTTCTCAAGTACCTACCTCGCATACTCGAGTGTAGTATGACGCTTTCTCAAGTACCTACCTCGGACGCTCGAGTGTAGTACGATGCCTTCTCAAGTACCTACCTCGGACGCTCAATGGTAGTGAGATGCTATATCAAAGGACTAATAAGGTGTATCAAAGGACTAATAAGGTGTATCAAAGGACTAATAAGGTGTATCAAAGGACTAATAAGAAGTATCAAAGGACTAATAAGGAGTGTCAAAGGACTAATAAGGAGTATCAAAGGACTAATAACGAGTACCAAAGGACTAATGCCGTATGTCGGCGAACTAATAAGCGCTCTCGACTACGCCCGGCGAGGTTGCCGCCTGCTTGAGGCTACCGTTTCCCTAATCAGCGGCGAATTTTGAGCGCATGGTGCTTAATCATTCTAAACCCGCTGCCGGTGTTGCGTTTTCGCACACCCCTGCGTGGTTCCGGACATGAACAGAATTTGTATTCCTGCAAAACAGCCCGTCCATTCGGTTTTTATTCTGGCACAATATTGCGGCGCGTCAGGTTACTTAAACGCTAAAGCATGCTGAAGAACTATCTGAAGATCGCCATCCGCACGTTGTGGAAAAACAAGAAACTTTCATTTATCAATGTGTTCGGCCTGGCTGTCGGCATGTCTTGTAGTCTCCTTATCTTTCTTTTTGTTCAGGATGAACTGGCGTACGATAAGCACCATCAGGATGCAGCTCATATCTACCGTGTTGTAAAGGATTTCATCAATGATGATGGAAGCAGAATACCGGATGCGACCACTCCGGGGCCGCTAGCTTCCGCGATGCAACGCGAAATCCCCGAAGTCGTTAGTATTACGCGTGTTCACCCGAACTGGGGTGGCAGCACGCTGATGCAGGTAGGGGACAACCGTATCTCTGAAGAAAAGGTGTGGCGGGTAGACAGTAGTTTCTTTGATGTATTTACCGTGAAATTTTTGAAAGGTGATCCAGCAACAGCGTTGAAAGATATTAATTCAATTATTCTCACCGAAAGTGCAGCCGCCCGGCATTTCGGAAAAGAAGATCCTATCGGGAAGACGATGCGCATGAACAACCGCGACGATGTTACAGTCACGGCAATCATTGAAGACGTTCCGGCACAATCGCATCTGCATTACGATTTTCTCTTGTCATACCGACGCCTCAATTACGCGGCTGCCAATACAAACTGGAACAGCTACAACTACTACACGTATGTGAAGGTCACACCAGCAACAAACATCGCCGACTTCGAAAAGAAGATCCAGGCGGTTCACGACAAGAATATAGACCAAAGCTATAGCGCGTTCTATGTTCAGCCGTTGCTTGATATCCATCTCAATTCCCGATTGAAGTGGGAGCTGGAACCGAACGGTGATCGCATGTATGTCTATATTTTTATGATCATCGGCGTGTTCATCCTGCTGATTGCCGGCATCAACTACATCAATCTTTCCACCGCGAAGTCATCGTTGCGAGCCAAAGAAACCGGTATCCGAAAAGTTTCTGGTGCTGAGCGTGGATCTCTTGTTTTTCAATTTCTTCTTGAGTCTGTTATTCTTTCAGTTGTTGCAGCAATCATTGCATTCGCGATTGCGTACGCATTGCTTCCGTTCATTAACGATGTATTACAAAAACAGCTTTCGATCGGATTCAACTCTACGATTGTTCTATACCTGATGCTCGTTACGTTGCTGATCGGTGTGATCGCGGGAATTTTCCCGGCGCTTTATCTTTCCTCTTTTAAACCTGTTGCAGTATTAAAGGGATTTAAGCTGAACGAAAGAGGTGCGCTTAACCTGCGTAAGTCACTGGTAGTGGTTCAGTTTTCTATTTCGATTGTATTGATCATCAGTGCACTCATTATTATCAGGCAAATTGATTTTATCCAGTCGGCAAAGCTTGGCTTTGACAAGGAACATGTGGTGGTCATCCGCAATACAGGTTTGTTATCAAGCGCTGACAGGAGTGCATATCTGAATACGATCAGGGGGTTATCGGGTGTACAAAAGGTTGCGGCATCGGGAACCATTCTCGGGCAAGGTTTCAACACCACCCGGCTTCGGGCAGTAGGCGCGGAGCAGGATCAGCAATTAAATTTTACCGCTGTCGATTACAATTACCTGGATGTTGTCGGAATTGAAATGGCCGAAGGTCGTTCGTTCTCGGAAGAGTTCCCGGCAGACACGTTGAATAATGGAATTGCGGGCGGACCACTGATGCAGCGTCTTGGTGCAATCATTATCAACGAACAGGCTGTACGCGAGTTCAATCTCGAATTTCCGGCTGTAGGCAAACAACTTGTTTGGGCTACCGATGCAGATACGACTTACTATGTCGAGATTGTCGGTGTTACAAAGGATTTTCATTTCACTTCAATGAGAAATGAGATCAAGCCGTACGGTTTTCTGTTGAATCTCCGGAACCAGGGTAACATTACAGTGAAGTTATCAGCGGGGCAGATCCCTGGAACGCTTTCAGCGCTGGAATCCATTTGGAAGGAAAGTTTTCCGGAAACGCCGTTCCAGTATATGTTTCTCGATGAATCATTCTCGAGAATGTATGCAGCTGAGACCAGGTTTCAGAAGCTGTTCATTACACTCGTAGTACTTGGAATTATCATTGCCTGTCTCGGACTGTTCGCCCTGGCAACATTCTCCGCCGAGCAACGCATCAAGGAGATTGGCATCCGAAAAGTGCTGGGCGCGTCTGTAACGCAGGTTGTAACTCTGCTGTCGACTGATTTCCTGAAGCTTGTAGCTATCTCATTTGTCATCGCGATTCCGGTTTCCGTGTATGCGATGAATACATGGCTTGAAGGCTTTGCGTATCGTATCAGCATGCAGTGGTGGATTTTTGTAATTGCAGCCGTCATCGCCTTTGCTATTGCGTTTTTGACGATAAGCTCACAGGCAATCAAAGCCGCGATGACGAATCCTGCGAAGAGTCTTCGGTCGGAGTGACGGAAGGTTTAAAGTCTTTAAAGTGTTAAAAGTTTAACTCGACTTAGCGCAAGCTTCGCGCTTGTGCTTAAACAATATCAGCGTCCTGATTTAAAAACAAAAAGCTGATCGCATACGTCGCACCTGTCGATTTGGTCGGATGGGTGTGCACGTAATAAAGTTTGTTTAGAAGCGTAATGCTTGCGCCAGGAGGGATAATGGAGGAATCGTACTCGAAAGATCTTTTGATGAAGGATCAAAATTCAGGTAGTTTCCACAATAAAAATTGAAGCCTGGCGTCTATCGCCTTAACCATTACCCCACTATTCTTGAAAGCGATTATTTATACCAAATACGGTGGACCTGAAGTTCTTCATTTAAAAGAGGTTCCGAAACCAATTCCAGGTGATAACGAAGTCCTGATAAAGGTACATGCCGTATCGATCAACGACTGGGATTGGGGACTTGTTGAAGGCACCACTTTCGTGAATCGTCTTATGTACGGATTGTTTACGCCAAAAAAACAAATTGTAGGCTCCGATGTTGCCGGACGTATTGAGATGGTCGGCAAAAAAGTAACGATGTTTAAACCAGGCGACGAAGTTTACGGTGATCTAAGCGGACGATGGGGTGGCTTTGCAGAATTTGTCTGTGCGGATGAGAACGCGCTTGCTTTGAAGCCTGCCAGCATGAGCTTCGTACAGGCCGCCGCAATCCCGCAAGCTGCGATGCTTGCCGTGCAGGGCCTCTTTGATGTCGGGCAAATGAAACCCGGGCAAAAGCTTTTGATCAATGGTGCAGGTGGCGGTGTTGGTACGTTCGCGATTCAGATAGCGAGGTCGTTCGATGTAGAGGTGACAGCAGTTGACAGCGCCGACAAACTGGATATGTTGCGTAGCATGGGAGCATCACATGTTATTGATTATCGAAAAGAAGATTTCACAAAATCGATTCAGCAGTATGATCTCATCCTTGATGTAAAGACGGACAGGTCTGTACTCAACTATCTTCGCGTATTGAAAGAAAACGGAAGTTACGTAACGGTGGGTGGAACGATGGCAAAGATACTTCACATATTCGCAATGGGACGATGGATCCGAATGTTCACCAACAAAAGTTTACGGGTGGTGATGCTGAAGCCCAACAAAGACCTTGTCTATATGAATGAGCTTTTCGAAAAACAGATAGTGAAGCCGGTAATCGATGGTCATTACCAGCTTGAAGATATTCACGAGGCATTCGGGCTATTCGGAAAATCAAGGCATAAAGGAAAGCTTGTCATTTCGGTAGGCGAATAAGTAGGTAATAATCATTTATAATCCGATTCCTCGCCAAAGGGTTTACATGGCGTATTGAAGCGAACCTTTCACAACAAAACACGTATCACTCTTCCATGAGATCGTGTTATCTGATCCTGATCCTTGGGATAATTCAAACCTCGTTTTCGGAGACGTCTGGTGCTGAAAAACTAACTGTCAATTCTCGCGACACTGCTCAAATACAATCGCTCATTCGCGCAAGCAAAGCGTTACAGTGGATTGACCCCTACAAGTCGCTGGATTATGCTGATAGTGCATTGAACCTGGCCCGCGATATCGGACATCAACAAGGCATGGCGATGGCAAACAATTTACGCGGCTTTTCTTACTGGTCATTCGGTGATAATGATCTGGCGATCGCATCTGCCATGGACGCGCTTGCAATTGCGGAGAAGGAAAACAACATCGCTCTTCAGTCCGAAAGTTACTACATCCTCGCACGTGGCTACATGGACTTGAATGAACGCGCAAGAGCGAATCAATACATAGTGAGGGCTGAGCAACTGGCGGAGAAATCTCAAAATGGCGAGTTGCAATGCAGCATCTATAATCTGAAGGGGGTCATCATGTTCATTGAACATAAGCCTGACAGCGCTCTGCACTATTACACGCTTGCGCATGAGACGGGGAAGAAGCGCGGTGTTGCAGCCCTTCATTTTCCGAGAATTATTTCCAACATCGGCGAATGTTACGCAAAAGAAGATCCAGCAAAGGCATTCAGGTATTTTAACGAAGCGCTGGCTCTTGCAAAGGAAACGAGTAACAGGATAACAGAGGCATCGATCACTGCGATAATCGGTCATGCACTACTGCAGCGAAATGATATTGAAAGAGCAGAGAGCCATTTGCAGTCGGCTCTCGTATTAGCGCGCGAGCTCGGGCTGCGTCGTACAATTCGCTACGCGTATGCTGGACTTGTCGATATTGAAGTGACGCAGGGACGGGGAGATCAGGCGGTAAAATATCTCCGGCGATATTATGCCGTGCGCGACAGTCTGTTAAACTCTTCAAAGATCCGTCAAATTGTTGAGCTTGAAGCAAAACACGCGGCTGCAATCAAAGAACAGCATATGCAGATTCTTGAAAAGGAGGCGCGCATAACCACCTTATGGAATAACCTGCTTGTTGTGCTCGTCATTTTTATTACAATCCTTTCAGGGAGTATCTACGCATTGCAGCGTTACCGCTTCAGGAAGAACCGTGAGATGCTCAACCTTGAGATCGATTACCTCACGCAACAGCAAAAACAAACAACTGACAGATACAAGGTATGGCTTACAGATCAGGCGGGGGAAACACTTGAATCGCACGATCAGAAGTTACTGAAACAGGCAATCGCCGTTGTTGAGGTTAACATGAACGATCCGCAATTCGGCGTAGAGATGATGGCTGCGGAAATGAATATGAGCCGCACAAACCTGCATCGAAAGATAAAATCCATTACAGGATTTCCTCCCAGTGAGTTGATTCGCAGTATTCGTTTGCGCAGAGCGGGCAAGTTGATCATTAATAAGGTTGACACTATTTCACAGATCGCTTTGCTTGTGGGTTTTGAGGATTACGCTCATTTTTCCAAAGCGTTTAAAAAGCATTTCGGCGTGTCGCCATCCGGTTACGAGACACAGCATGCTAAACAGACCGTCGAGTTAGATAGCTAACCTCTGGCCATTAGCAATTATGATTTGTGTCTTTGTTCCATGATCATGTCATGGTGTGCCAATCCACAATGAATTTGCCGGAATTTCAATACTCCGGAGAGCAGGATACATAATAACATGTTATTGGTCGTTTTTTGCAACCACAAGAAGCAGCCCGCGTCATAGTTTTGCCGTTCATTAACCACATCATGAGCGACAGAAACAAGACATCGAACACATTACCGCATCACACAAGGGCTCCAAAACCAAAACGGATCATGACTCTATTAATGGGGGTTGTGATCATGGTAGTAATCATTATCCAATTACTCAGGGATGGAGTCAGTCTTTAGTGATCATCAATTCAGTAAAATAAGTTTCACATAAATTAAACAGAAATGATAGCAACAATGAGCCCTAACCAGGCACTATGGGAAAAAGGTGATTTCACGCGCATAGCAGAAAGCATGCGCAAAAGCGGAGAAGCGCTGATCAGTCAACTCGGTATTACAAAGAACCACGTCGTACTTGATCTGGGATGTGGTGATGGAACCACTGCCATACCATCCGCAAGAACAGGAGCGAAAGTTTTTGGCGTTGACATTGCCAGAAACCTTGTGGAAGCCGGTAAGAAACGCGCGCTGGGGGAGGGATTATCTAACATTACGTTTCAGCACGGTGATGCGTGTGATTTAAATCAGCTTCCTGATAATTCTTTTGATGTAGTCGTGAGTATTTTCGGGGCAATGTTCGCACCTAAACCTTTTGAGGTAGCACGCGAAATGGTGCGCGTTGCAAAGAGGGGCGGCAAGATCGTGATGGGCAACTGGATCCCCGGCGATCCTACGATGGTATCACAGGTTCTGAGGATCACCTCAGCCTACATGCCTCCACCACCGGACGGGTTTGTTAGTCCGATGCAGTGGGGTATTGCATCGCAGGTAATTGAAAGGTTTGGGGCTGCCGGAATTCCATCGCAGAATATTTCTTTCTTCCGTGATACTTACGTTTTTGATTATGCCGGAACACCGGAAGCTTTCGTTCAGGAATTCAGAAACTACTACGGACCGACGATGAATGCATTTGATTCTGCAGAGAAGGCTGGCAGAGCCGATGATCTTCAGCTTGAATTAGAGAATTTATTAAAAGCACAAAATACGAGTCCAACGCCAGACCGCACGCTCGTCCCTGCAACATTCATGCGTGTAACGGTAAACGTGCCATTGTAAGAGAAGGGTATTTGATGCCAGGTTAGTTACAGGGGAGTGACAACACCGAGAGGGGTAATTATCTATATTGCTAGTAAAAATAAAATTTACGCGATGATTAACACCCGTTTAGTGATGTCGGCCAGTGCGATACTCATGATAGCCGCAGGAATTTTTTTAACATTCGCGCCTGATGAAATGGTGCGCTGGATGAATTTATCAATAGATAAACGAATCAACCTGATGCTTCAGGTAATCGGTGCACTGTATTTTGCTTTCGGTATGATCAACTGGACGGCACGCGCTAATCTAATCGGCGGCATTTATGGTCGGCCGATCGCAATTGGTAACGTAACGCATTTTGTTACTGCTGCGCTGGCGCTGGTGAAGTCTGATCAGTGGTCGACAGGTCAGTGGCCAGCCTTAGTATTTATTGGCTTGTATGTTTTGTTCGCTGTTTTATTCGGGGTGATTTTATTCACGCATCCGGTGAAGGAAGATCCTGCGGCAGCTTAGAAGGAGAGAAGCAGTCCTGTTAGTGGAGAGATAAAAAAAAGCTGCGCAGTGATGCGCAGCTTTCATTATTTGTAAGGTTAAGATTAATCAGCGAATGACGCACGTGGTCCGCCAGAAGCGAAGATCGCTGCAGTGCGCTGTTTCTGACCTGCTGTAAACATATACATACAAGCGTCATCAACATAGTCCATATAGTTCATTGTCATTTCAACAGGTGAACCTGCGCAAGTGCTGTAATGCGGGAATGAAGGACATCCGTAGTTATAAGCATTGTGGCTTGGTGTGTCGCTTACGAAGTCATTGCCGCAAGTTGCGTCACCCCAGATGTGGCGAAGGTTCAGCCAGTGGCCAACTTCGTGTGTAGCTGTTCTTCCTTTGTTGAAAGGTGCAGACAATGTACCGGTTCTTCCGAAGAAGTTGTACCCGATTACAACACCGTCAGTTGATGGGCTTCCACCAGGGAATTGTGCGTAGCCAAGAATTGTGCTACGGCCAGAAGTCATTTTATTTACTACCCAGATGTTCAGGTATTCAGTAGGGTTAGTAGGGTTAATTCCACCCTGGCTTGACTTCTTCATCGCATCGTTAGTTCCCCAACTCTTCTTTGTGGATTTTTTGCGATTGATTCCAACAAGCACGAATTGAAGATCCATGTCTGCAACAGCGCCCTGGAACATCGACGGGGTAAGTGTAACATCCGCGTTTGTCGCATTGAAGTCCTCGTTAAGGACGTCGATCTGAGATTGAATCTGTGCATCAGAAATGTTTTCAGCAGTTGTTCTGTAGATAACATTCACAACAACAGGAATTTCAATTTTTCCTTGTGCGTTC
>DASPJN010000051.1:0-26996 GCA_035628595.1 Chryseosolibacter sp. | reverse complement strand
AGATTGGAACACGATCAGCGGACGAATCGATGACTTAATTCCTTACAATCCTTCAAGCGTTAATTCACTAACGCTTTCGTTCAAATAACATTTGGAAAAACGGAATCAAAAAAGCGCCAGCATGATCTGGCGTTTTTTTTTATTTCAAGGTGAATTATTTTTTACCTGCGATCAGTCGGCGAAGGTTTTCGTTCTTTAAGTACAATGAACCCCAGGCTAACACAGCGAGATATACAGGAAACAGGATGTGTGAGAATAACGGATTGTCAAGGCGTAGGTGTGTTGCAATCGCGCCTCCAAAATATCCAGTCAGCAAGATCGCTCCGAGGAACTGTGTCCGTGGAAATGCGAAGAGAAGTATTGAGATCAGTCCCAACACGCCCATTACCGGGATGTGATGCGCCTGGTAACCGAGTTCCACTGTTCCAGCTGTAACCGTGTCGTTTGGAATAAGTTTGAAAATGCTGTCCATGAGCATGAAAGCGATTACAAGTCCGCCCATGATTCGGGCAGTCCACAATTTCCCTTTGGATACTGAAGTAATCATAGTTGACCCGATAGTTGCTGCTGATGTTGTCATAGTGCTGTTGGTTATGGTTATGTTTTTTGTTTTGTGTGATGATACAAAGCTAAGACGGGTACGGCGTATAGGAGGGTGGTGAGTGCGCCGATCTCAGGGGTGCAGTGCGACTAAACTACTGTAGCAGCAAAAAAATGGTGATGGTTAGTAATCTTTTAGCGGCATTCGTAGGGAACGACACATCGGTGGTACGCTAGCACGGGGATGATTCATTATGCGACGAGAAATGGCCAGTCGCGAAGTGTTATCTAAGGGTAACGCTTCGGTCTTGCGTGCTTACGAATCCAGGGGTATTCCAGGAAAGCACCTTGCCATTTTCCTGATACACGATGAATGCTTCAACATCGGTGGTGCCAAGAAATTTCTTTGCGGAATCTAATCCCATTACCATAAGTGCCGTTGCAAATACATCTGCCCGGACAGCAAGGGAATCTTTCACCGTTACGCTTAGCAAGTTATTCTGAATCGGGTATCCGGTTTTCGGATTGATAATGTGAGGTCTTTTATTGCCGTCTCCGTCGAGATAGAATTTCCGCGAAGTTCCGGATGTGCTGATCGCTTCATTTTCAAGGTGTGTTCTGGTGATTAGCCGCCCTGTTTTTAAATCGGATGGATTCTCAACGCCGATCAGCCAAACTTCGCCTTTATCATTTCGCCCCTTGCATTTCATCTCACCGCCAATCTCAACTTTATAGTTTTTTATATTTTTGCCTTCGAGAAAGTTACTTATTATATCGATGGCATAGCCTTCGCCCATTGCACTAAGATCTAATTGAACTCCGTCTTTGTTCGTTCGCATCCCAAGTGCATCATAGCTGATATAGTCGAAGGATACAATGGACAGTAGCGCGTCAATCGTTTCGCTTGGTAACACCTGTCGTTTTGCTTTACTAAAACCGTGTGCTTTGATCAATGGCATCAGCGTAGGCTCAAATGCTCCTTGCGTTTCCACGTGGTACTGCTTTGCGATTTTCAGCATTCTTAAAAGATGGGGGCTTTTGAATTGTAAAGTACCCGATTGATTGAACAAGGATAGTTCTGACGTAGAATCGTATGTACTCGCAGCAGCAACAAAGGAATTTAGTATTGAATCTATTTCCGGTTTGTAATCATGGGCAGCGCTGTACTGTATTTCGTAGTACGTCCCCATCGTCTTTCCCTTCAGTTTGGTAAACTTGTTTTCCGAACAGGACGCGAACGCGAGAAAAACCAATAGCAGTTGAGTTTTTATTTGTACCATTCTTCTTTAATCCCTACAACAATTCTTTCGACGATATACCTGGCGGTAGTAACGGTTTTCATATCGGTGATTAGTTCACCCGTTGCTCCTGAATGATGACCGTGACCCAGTAACGACATTACATAATATCGTTGTTCATCTTGCCGGTTCGCGATAGTGCCATAGATCAGCGAAGGCTGCCCCAGTAATCCGGTACCTCCGTGATACAATGAGTCTTCGAGGAAATCATATTCGGAATAGAATTCATTTTCGTCAAATGCGACGTTGACCTCAACCATAATCCGAAAAACGTGGAGGTCATTGATTCCATGTTCATTTGTTTTGAAATAGAAATTCTCCTTTGGTGTGGCGCCGGTAATGCCATCGGGGAGAGGTTCACCGGGAGGCGGTGAATAGAACCCATCTTCATACTGATGGTTTCGTTTATGTGACCAGTATGGCAATGCATCGACTCTTCGTGTTGGGGTATTGGGTTCTGCCTTCGCTTCATCTGCCTCTTTGAAGTTGGACGCGGACCTTCCGCTGTAAAACAGCCCTTTCGCAGTTGATGTTGTGACGAGTAGTGTTTTGATATAATTTCCAACTGAGTCTTCAATCCAGATGGCAAGCTGCGGATTCCAGAAATGTTTCCCTTTGAGGAAATCGATTGTGATGTCAGCCTCTTCACCTCCGGTATAATCATAGGACTGATAGTCTGTCAATGAGACTTCGTTCGTTCCCTGTGTATTCCTGGCTGCTCTCCAGTCCATCATCTTTCGAATCGGGGTTGGCTCATAGTAGGAGAATGCAAACAAGCCAGTCAGGGAAGCGACAACGATCAGGAACTCTCTGCGTATCTTCATCGTTGCCGGGTTATGTATGATCGCAAATTTTTGAAGTTATTCCAGAGGTGTGGCAGTACCGAGACGAAGAACAAAAACCCGAAGATTGAATGAACCGCTGCCGTTGTTCGGTTATACGGAAGAAAGAAAGAGAGTAAGCCTGAAATCGAAAGCACGATAAAACTGGTTGCGAGTGTCAGGCTTACCCAGATGCGAAGCTTCATTCGTTATAGTTTTTCCGCCTGAACTGCGAGCAACTGAATTTCTTTTTTCAGGTTGGCCACCATTTGTTGTTTTGTTGACGAAGCTGAAGGTTTGTATTCTTTTAAGGGTGCCACAAGCTTTGACGATTCTATTTTGCTCAGTAGCTCATAGCGTATTGTGGTTGCTGCTTGTGAAAGAAAAAGTAAACTTTCATCGTCACTTGCACCTTTCTCAATTGTCAGATCTTTCAGTTGATTATCAAATGTAAAAGTTGACTTTGACATTTTAGCAATTACGGTTTGAAGATCGCTTCTCATAGTCGTGATCACAGCAGCCTCTTCTTTTTTTGTACCTTCCGGGCCGCATGATTTCTTTTCGCAGCTTTTCGCACATGACTGTGCATACGTGACAGAAGTGCATAATGCAAGGAGGATTAATACAGTGAGCTTTTTCATATTTGATAGTTTGTTTTGTTCATGATCAAATTTACGGGCAAGTGCTGCCATAGGTGAGCCAATGAAAAGTTAGAAGAACGTTAACGAAAAGTTAAAACATCATAAGCGCCATTAAAGCCCCTGTTTCTGCCAAAATTTGTGGGTATTTTGCATGTAAATACTTGCTTATATGTCGAGGAATCGGGTTTGGTTATATGCAGTTGTCCTGTTTGTTCTCGTAGGTACAATCCTTACTACGCAGGTGTCCTGGCTCATGGAGTCAGCGCGGATCGAAGAGAGTTTTTTAAGTCAGCGGGTAAACATGGCGTTGTGCAGCGCGATGGATGTGCTGTCAAAGGATCGCGGCTTATGTTCGAATGTTGAAAGTTGCGTTTCACACGGAAGGGGTACTTTTGAAATATCTTTCACGCAACAGGAGAAAGCGAAGATTGATTCTATAATTAAAAGCCACCTTTCGTTCTATAATATTTACGTTCCCTTCAAGACAACGTTTTCTCCGTACACAACCGACACAACCAGGAATCCATTGCCGCTCAGCCAGGCATTGCTGTATCCTGCGAAAGCCGGGATGCAAAATGTACTTGTTCATATTGAAATTCCTTCACAAGCGCAGTTGGCGCAGTCACAGATCAATGGCACATTTATTCTTTCATTCGTTGTATTGATCGCATTGATCTGGATATTTATCAGCACCGTGAAAGCGTTAATTCGCGAGCAGAAGATCAGGAAAGAAACGGTTGATTTTATCAACACAATGGCCCACGACCTGAAGACACCCATTTCGAATATCTCTTTTGCATTAAGCCTGTTCAATCGTGAACAGGAAAATACCAACACACCGAAGAATCAGTTTGTATCGATTATTGAAACTGAAACAGGGCGCCTCAAAGACAGGGCGAGAAAGATATTAGGTATGGCCTCGGTGGACGCGGTACTGGAAGATTCGACTGACCAGACGGAGATTAATATCCATGAATTAATCGATCAGGCGGTTGATTCATACACGTTGAAATTGCACGAAACGAATGGGAGCATCGAAAAGCATTTGAACGCCGGCAAAGCAATCGTTAAGGGAAGCCAGCTGCAACTTTCAAGCGCGATCATGAATATCATCGACAATGCCATTACATATTCACATGGAAGTTCGTTAATCAGGATCAGAACGCGCAACGATGAAAACGGTATCAGGATTGAAGTTGAAGACAATGGCCCTGGAATACCATCGAGTGAACTGGAGTTGGTGTTCAGGAAAGCTTATCGCGTAAGATCAGGCAACAAACTACCCGAAGGGTTTGGATTAGGACTTTACATTGCCCGCACGTCGGTCGAGAAGAACGGGGGGAAACTTTCTCTTTCGAGTGATGGTGTATCCGGAAGCTGTTTTGTAATTCAATTACCGTTGTCCTAATACCTCATGGCTGACAAGATATTAATTGTTGAAGATGACACCAATGCAGGACTGTTGCTGCAAAGTTTCCTGACATCAGAAGGATACGAGATAAAGTTGGCCGTTAACGTAAAAGCCGGACTGCAGTTATTTCTTGGTGACGTGTTCAGCATGTGTATTCTCGATTGCTCTTTACCCGATGGTGATGGCTTCGGACTTGCCAGGGAAATCCGCTTGAGAAATGAGCATGTTCCTATGATCTTTTTAACAGCACGGTCGTTACTCGATGACAAGATAAGAGGGTTCCAGTCGGGTGCAGATGACTATGTTACGAAGCCGTTTGAGACGTTTGAACTTCTATATAAGATCAAAGCCATTCTTCGCAGGTCACAGGTTCAGACAAACGGAGCTAAAGATTCATGCTTCAAGATCGGTTCGTATCAATTTGATCCCAGGAACCAGACATTGTCAAGGGGTGACATCGTGCGGAGAATCACCGCAAAGGAAAATGAAATACTAAAACTTCTCTGTCTCAAGAAAAATCAGATCACGAAGAAGGACGAAATTCTGATTGCGTTGTGGGGTGAGAGCGATTACTTCAAGGGCAGAAGTTTGGACGTATTTATTGCCAGGCTGCGGAAATATTTCGCAAATGATTCGAGCATCAGAATTGAAAACGTTCACAGCGTTGGTTTTATCTTGTCTGATGGTGTAACCTAGCGCTAAAAAAAATGTCGTCGTGTTGTTATTTGTAGCAGGTTAACATCATTAAGCGATCCATGATTTCGAGAACTGCATGACGCGCTCCTTCCTTTTACGACGGCCAGCGGTTTCGACGCTTACTCTTTCAATTCAATCCACACCGGTGCATGATCACTGGACTTTTCCCAGCCCCTTACGTTCTTGTCAACCCCCGCCGCGGTAAGCTTACCTTTCAGTTGAGGACTGAGCAAAAAATGGTCTATGCGTAATCCTGCATCCCGGCCATAGGCATTGCGGAAATAATCCCAGAACGTATAGATCCTGACACCGGGATTGAGTGTGCGAAGTGCATCTGTCCATCCTTGTGATTGAAGGGTGTCAAACGCAAGCCTGGTCTCGGGCCGGAAAAGCGCATCGTTTACCCATCGTTCAGGTTTGTAAACGTCGAGTTCAGTAGGCATCACGTTGTAGTCGCCAGCCAACACCACGGGCCTTCCAGCAGTGATGAGCCCGGCCGCATGCGCGGTAAGTCTTTCGAACCATTTAAGTTTATACTCGAACTTCGGACCGGGCGCCGGATTTCCATTGGGCAGGTACAGGCAACCGATGGTGATTCCATCGATTATCGATTCAATGTAACGACTATGCGCATCTTCGTCATCGCCGGGTAGTGTTCGCGTGACTTCCTGAATGTTATCCTTGCGTGATAGAATTGCCACGCCATTCCAGCTCTTTTGGCCGTGCCATATAGCGAAATAGCCTGCTTCACGAATTGCCTGCTCCGGGAATTTCTCCTGCGGCGCTTTGAGTTCCTGGAGGCAAACAACATCGGGAGCCGTTTCCTCTAACCAACGAAGAAATACGGGCAGACGCGCGGTGATACCGTTAACGTTATATGTGGCTATTCTCATGGCCAAATTTAAAACGTTCTCGGGATATCACATTCCTTACGCTTCAGCGCTACGCGTTTCACGAACGCTGAGGAATAACAAGGTGGCTATCTACAATGAGACGGTATTACTTACTTGATTTCGTTGCCGTTCTTATCAACGTAAAAGCCCCTGCCATTGAGCCACACTTTTACTTTGCCATTTTTAAAGCCATATTTTTTGTCTTCACCTTCCATCGGATAGAGACTTTCAAATTGGACTGGAATAATCTCCTTACCTGTGGAGTCGATGAAGCCATATTTGTCGCCCATGCCGACTGCAGCCAGGCCTTCAGAAAAATCAGCAGCAAAATCATACTTGATCTCGGTGATCTCTTTGCCTGTCTTATCAAGATATCCGAATTTCTGTTCTGCGTTCACTAACGCAAATCCCTCAGAAAAATCTCCCGTAGCCGCATACTTCGACACAAAAATTTCCTTCCCGCTTTTGTCTACAAACACGTGCTTGCCGTCTTGCAAAACGCGTATTAAGCCATCCTGAAACTTACTTACATTTTCATATTTCGGCGAAAGTATCTCATTACCCGTTCTGTCAACCGCACCCCATTTATCATTGAGCTTGACGGAGGCAACGCCATTGTAAAAGTTATCCACGTGCTGGTATTTTGGAGAAACTACCTCCTTGCCCGTAATATCAACGAAACCGAAACTACCATTGAGGATAACCCGTGCGAAGCCTTCAACCATATCGCCGGCCTCGTCATATTTCGGCACGACAACCTCCTGTCCTGTTTTATTAACAAAGCCCCATTTGCCTCGTTTTATTGCTGCGACGCCTTCAATGAAATCACCTGCATCTTCATATTTAGGCACAATGACTTCAGTGGCGCTCAGGACGTTGACAAATCCCCATTGGTTGTTAAGCTTAACCGCAGCCATATTTTCACTCATCATCCGGAAGTCGTCGTATTTGGCCGGGATAAGTACCTGCCCGTTTTCGATTTTCAGACCGCGCTTTCCATCAGCGCCATCGATGACCTGTAGTTTTTGCCCGTATAGAAGTGTCAACCCGACAAATAGAAACGCGATTGTTAGCTGAATTGATTTTTTCATGTTGATGCAACGATATGTTCAGCTTTAAAATTAAGACGCTGATATGAGCAATGACAATACCGCATACCACGCGTTCTGAGTACGTGCCAGCACGTAAAAGGCACTGGTGGTTGTTAAAGGAATGATGACTTGTGTGGGTCATACATTCAATTTGTTACTTGATCATACCTCGTGGTCAACATAAGCCAGCACTTGCAGTATCTTTTGCTTTACCTTCTTTTTTTGTTCTCGTTCCAGTTCCATGCTGATCAACCGACACATTACTGCATGCAGAAGCTCCGTTGAAATCGATGAGTTTGCCTGCCGGAAGTGTTCGCTGACATTCGGATAATATTTTTCAAAAAAGCTCCTACCTCTATTAAGGTTGTCGTAGTCTATATCCTGGTAAAATTTCAGGTCAGTCATCGTAGCGCCAAATAGATTAGTAAGCTGTGCTAAATTTTCAGTTTTAAGAGCGTGGGAGTTTCCAGATTCGACGATCATACGAAAGCCTGTATCATTAATCGAGAACGATGAATGTTCTGTTAGATACAACGTCAGTGAATCCAGGCCATCATAGTTCTGTGCGTTCATCTTGTCCCGTAGAATCCCTAGCCGATTCAGCACAATCGAGTCGTAGAAAATTTCTTCATCCAAGAGTTTTAGATTTTCGATAAGATCTTTCTTCAATACAAGAAGGTAGGAGTGGACCATGGCGCGTGTTTTTGATCTTTCCCGGTAATCGTCAACACTGATGGCGATGAGAACGCCCAATACAATTAGCGATAACTCAACGAAATAATCTTTGAGTTTTTTCATGGTGGTGCGGTTTTATCGAAGTTACAAATATTCTGTTTGATATCTTAAAATCGCTGCTGATGCCAGCGTCCTGAGCGCCGATATTTTGCTTTGTACACCACTGTTACCAGGCCAGCGGCGAACATGAAAACGACCGAGAATTTAAACTGTGGCTGGATGTCGCAACACGCCTGAATTTTTATCTTCGTCCGGTTGTTTATACGTCAGAACTTTCATTATGAAGAAAATCGGATTCTTGTCCTTCGGGCATTGGGCTAATCGACAGGGCTATCAAACGCGTACTGCCAGTGATACATTGCTTCAGTCTATCGACCTGGCTGTTGCAGCCGAAGAGATTGGATTGGACGGCGCGTATTTCCGGGTGCATCATTTTGCTGCGCAGCTGGCATCGCCATTTCCTTTATTGTCAGCGATCGGTGCAAAGACCAAGAAGATAGAGATTGGAACTGCCGTGATTGATATGCGTTATGAGAATCCACTTTACATGGTAGAAGATGCCGGTGCTGCCGATCTCATCTCCAGAGGCAGACTGCAACTGGGTATCAGCAGGGGTTCGCCAGAACAAGTCATTGATGGATGGCGCTACTTTGGTTATGAACCCGCACAAGGCGAAACGGACGCGGACATGGGACGCAGGAAAGCAATACAATTCCTGGATAAACTAAAAGGTGTTGGATTCGCCCAGCCTAATCCAAATCCGATGTTCCCGAATCCTCCCGGACTGTTGAGACTAGAGCCGCACTCCGAAGGATTACGCGACAGGATCTGGTGGGGTGCTGCGTCCAACGCTACTGCTGTGTGGGCGGCGGAGAACGGAATGCTTTTGCAAAGCTCTACTTTGAAGTTTGACGAAAGCGGAAAACCTTTCCATGTTCAGCAGGCGGAACAGATCAGGTTGTATAAGGAAGCATGGAAGAAGGCGGGTCACAAGCGTGAGCCAAGGGTTTCCGTGAGTCGTTCCATCTTTGCATTGGTAAACGAACAGGATCATTATCTCTTTGGACAGGACAGAAGACAAACAGATCAGATCGGTTTCATCGAGGCTGATAAACGTGCAATCTTCGGAAGAGGCTATGCCGCAGAACCGAATCAACTGATTAAAGAATTGGCTGCAGATGAAGCGATTCAGGAAGCAGATACATTGTTGTTGACGATACCGAACACATTAGGAGTTGAGTATAACATTCACGTGCTGGATTCTATTTTGAAATATGTAGCGCCGGGGTTAGGTTGGCGGTGATTGTTTTGCACCCATCAGGGCTAGGGTTAGCACTTTGTAAAATGATTGTCGAGCGCCACGATGGAACCATTGAGGCGAGGGGCACGAGCGGTAAAGGTGCTGAGTTTTTGTCACCTTACCGCTGAAGCAGGCAATGCAGAACATCTTATCATCATCACAGGCAGTGTGGAAATCCCAATTTCCGAAACGAAATATTCAGCTGCGTCTAGCTCGCATGCTATCAATGTTCGACGTTGCCTGTTCCGGCTTAAGTGGCCCATTCTTCATTTGATCAGGATTGCCCGCCGTGAGGTTTTTGACGTCCTCCTGGCTAGACACCGTTTTCGACGAGTCATCTTCGAAAACCAACAAATATTTTTCGTATCTCAAAAAGTATTTTTCGAAAACCAACAAATGTTTTCTGAAAACCAAAAAGTATTTTCCGAAAACCGAAATGTATTTTTCGTATCTCAACTTGTCAAACACGAAAACCGAAAAGTATTTTTCGTATTTCAACTTGTCAAACACGAAAACCAAAAAGTATTTTTCGTGTTTCAATTTGCCAAACACGAAAACCGAAAAGTATTTTTCGTATTTCAATTTGCCAAACACGAAAACCAGAAAGCAATTGTTTCCAGGGTAAAAAGTACCAGGAAGGTTCAGCAACGTCCGCGCCTTCTTGCGTGGCGGACAAACAAACTTAAGGAGTAATTTGTGAATTAGCGTCAATCTGCGGAATTCAGCTTTCTTGTTAGCAACCGGTGGTGTGAAGAACGACTCAAAAATAATCTTCCAGTTTTCTGTGATTTATTGTAATAAGTTATACTAATAGGACAGCAAGTGCATTAACGCACAGCCCTGATGGAGAAAAAGACAACGTTCATTCAATTGGTAGAGGATAATGAAAGATTGATCTACAAGGTTGCTTCCTTCTACACGGATAACGGCGATGACCGAGACGATCTGGTCCAGGAAATCATCTACAACCTCTGGCGATCCTTTCAAAGCTTTAAAAACAATTCAAGCTTGACAACCTGGATGTACAGAGTGGCGATGAACGTGTCAATTCTCTATCTTAAAAAAAATAAGAGACGCATTGCTACGGTGCCCATCAATGAAGAGGTTTCAAATGTGGAAGATACACCCGTTGACAATTTTGAAGAGAATCTGCTAAAACTACAAAAGCATATCCAGCAGTTGAACCTGTTAGAGAAGGGTATCGTAATGCTTTACCTGGAAAGTAGGAGTCATGAAGAAATAGCGGAAATCACAGGACTTTCTAAAACCAACGTGGGAACCAAATTGTCCCGGATCAAAGAAAAACTAAAACAGCAAGTATCTAAAAACAATTGAACTATGGAATTGGATGACTTAAGAAAACATTGGAAAGCAGCCGACGCTCAGCAGCACAAGCAAAACCGGTTGACACCAGATGTTGTAAATGAGATGACACAAAGAAAATTTCAATCAAAGCTCAGGCGAATAGAGATTCCGGAATTGATCGGGGGAACAATTTGTATTGTGGCGCTTGGGTTCATTGCCCTTAATTTCAGGGAACTGGATACTGTATTCTTGCAAGGCGCGGGTGTTGCAGCAGTCCTACTTTTAGCGATAATACCCATGCTTAGTTTTTTAAGTTTGAACGGGTTTGATGTGGACATTGACAAACCGTATATCGAGACGCTTAAACATTTCGCCAGGAGAAAATTGCGGTTCCTGAAATATCAGAAGGCAAACATCCTTCTTAGTTACATGTTACTTGTGACGGTAATTATTTTATTGCCTAAGTTTTTTTTCAGTACGGATATTACCGAAAATAGATTGTTCTGGATATTTGCGTTCCCCACAGGTTACGTATTCCTTATATTCTATTCGAGGTGGGTCAACAAAATGTATGGCAGCATTCTGAGAGAGGCGGAGGAATTGTTAAGCGAGTTAGAGGCCTAGACCAACCAATGCGCAGATACCTTTAAATGGTTAAGCCACAAATTTCGCACAGTATGATCGACGGTGTTTTTTTAAAAGACAATTTTACCTGACTAAGTCTGCAATTCGTGCATTCTATATCGGAGAAATTATTAACAATGTTTTTTCAAGTGTGCAAGTATGGGAAAGAGTTTCACGATATAATCGTTACTTCCCGATACAGAAAGTAATAAACGCTTTTGTAGAGGTTATTTCAGCGTTTTCGACGCAATGAGGTACAAATAGGGATCAAAAATGACAAACTTTTATCCCTAACATTATGACTACAACAAATCGACCTAAGGTAGCGCGATCAACGCGACGATTTCGCAACAACACACCGACCCTACCTCCAGGCAAAAGAAGGAACGGATTCTTTTCAACCTTATGCTAAAAATCATCCAAGGCATTTACGGAGATACTCCGGGCAACAAGAAAATCAGCGAAGATTTGCAGAAGCAATGGCGAGCATGTGAAAGAAGTGAGAACATTGTTCTTATCCAATCGAATACCAAGAATTAAAATTAACGGAAGATGAAAAAGCTACTTCTGTTGATTCTTACACTGATTTTGGCTATGCAATCATGCTCCAAGTCAACCTACTGTACGACGTATAGGTCGTACTCCTACAAAGCGAAGAAACGGTAACGCTCGTATTGACCTGCGTAGGCTGATCAGCCTATGCAGGTTTTCTAATTCCACATTTAATCCTGGGCTATGGAACCACGTGCAAAAACGATAATCGAAAGGCATGGATTTGTCGACCTAGACCGCCGTCGTGCAAAACATGACGAGGTACAGATCTGGGTTTATAAAAATTTTGCGAGAGTTGTCCGAGAGGTATTCCCTTTATTGCAATTCGACGACTCAAAACTCGATATCAAGCTTGAATTTCCCGTGACGGATCATGGTTACTACCGCAACTTTATCGTCGGGTTCGCGGACCTTTATTGCCAACAACTATCAATAGGGATAGAAGTCAAAACTGAACTTCCAGTGATTGGGGACTTGATTAGGCAGATTCAATTCTATAGAAAGTACTTACCAGGTACTTGGATTATTGTCTCGCCAGATGATCGCCACGCTGGTATTCTGCGTGAGCAAGATATCTGGTTCTATAAATACGAGGACACGGATGTTCAATTGTCATTATTTGAATTGCGAGTAAGTAAAAACTAAGTCGCTTATGAACGCACC
The DNA here is from genome assembly GCA_035628595.1 of Chryseosolibacter sp. Taxonomy (GTDB): domain Bacteria; phylum Bacteroidota; class Bacteroidia; order Cytophagales; family Cyclobacteriaceae; genus Chryseosolibacter. Next base: position 14,426 of record DASPJN010000051.1, on the reverse strand, counting down.
CGAACCTGCTCACGAAGACGAATGTTACTGTGCACGAAGTTATGAGTTTCCAAAAGCCTGGTGACTTCTGTGTAAATATCCTGGTGTCTCTTATCGCGAATTGTCACCAACAAACAGAACTCTTGACTTAATAACTCTCCGTGAACTTTTGCTTGATGAGTTATAAAATCTCGGTACAACCCGTTCACCTTTAAATACCATTTCTTAGGAGCCCTTAAGTATTTTTCCTTATTGGCTGGCGTGATTTCTTCTAAGTTGACTGCGTATTTTTTTATTGGATGATACTTGTCTCCATAAGAAAGTAGCAGACGTTCTTTAGCAAAGTCTCCAACGTTACTGTTCTTAAAGCGAGAGCCGTAAGAAGCATTATTCAAAAGGTTTTTTGTGCCTGAAAGTTTAAGCTCGTTTCGAACCCATGATTTCGTAGTATCCTGTTTCAGGTAGTCGTCATACGTTCCTAACTTAATCTCAAGATTTGATTGGCAGTACTCGTAGCCATTGTTTGGATCTACTAAGGGTGACGCTACTGCCGTCACTATAATTTCACCATAGTAAAACCCTTCGTCGTCTACCATGGACTCAGGGAAAGGAAAGTCCATAATTTCGATGTATTGGCCCTTTTCTAAATTGTCTTGTAAGATCAATGTAATTTCACTCGAGCTGTTGAAAAGTACTTCGTTAACAGATGACGGAATTCCAAAGCCAACTTGCCGCAGTTTCTCAACCTGCGGCAATGATAATTCGGATGGATACCGAGCAGAGTGAATAGCCAATGCTTTTATCAATTGGGGGTCGAAGGCTTCTCGTATGCTATGATCTAGCCCTGAAAGTATCGCTGACACGCGAGGTGTTGAAAAACTTGTACCAATATCCGTAGCGATTTGATTCCCTATTGTGAAGGATTTCACCCCATTCTTTTTTAGTTGTCCGGCACTATCCTTTCCAGCATTGCCTCCGTAATGAACCAACTCAGGTTTGGTGGAAAAGCACGGACCTTTGCCAACACGCGAAAACGGCGATGGATGATTTACATCCGCGAGGTCATGAATGTCTTTGGCATGCGCAACCGATCCAATAACAACCGATCGAAGCGAGTCTGCTGACACGGCGATCCTGCTTGGTGGAATAGGTGAACTACCTAAAAAATTAATGCAATTACCGGCGGACTTGCAAATAATAACATTGTACCTCTTTTGGATTTCATCAAGAGCGATCCCAAACTTCGAGAACTGGTTTGGATGCGATTCTGTTTTTGTGCCCAGTGAAAGATTCCAAACACGAATCTCGGGTTTACTTTCGATAGCACGTCGAATATTGTCTACTAGTTCGTCCTGATCGATTCGTTCTGTCGAACGAGGAATGACTGTCGCATCGTATAGGTAACAACCTTCCACACCAGTGAAATTCATTCCTTGTAAATCATCGCCATACACGATAATTCCAGCTACAAAAGTACCATGACCACGATCTACGGATGTCTCTGGATAGACGGTAAATCTATCAGGTAGCAACCACGGCTTGAGGCTGTCAATCTCCGCAATTCCTGAATCCAATACACCTACGATCGGATAGTCCTTTCCGGGAGTCGGTCGTTTGATTGGGTGTTCGATCTTATCAGTTGGGATAACATCATCGTAACCAATATTTATTTCCGGCATGAACTCAATCTCCCTTAGAGCTTCAAATTCACGCAAAGCAGTTATTGCGTCAGCCTGAACGTTCAACAATTTGTAATTGATTAGGTCAGGCGAGTAGTTAAGTCTCTTGAATTGAATTCGCAATCTGGCGCAGGTCTCCTCAAAAAATAATGCTACCAGTTTGTTTACATTGAAATTCTGAAAGTTGATGAGACTTATTTCCAGATTTCTTCCAGCCGGATCTTCAATGTCTATATTTGGTTCAAATGGCTTCAAGCTATTAATAGCTGAAATACCGTAGCTATGTCGGGCGCGTTCCGGTTGATCTAGTCGTGATATCACCCTTTTGAGCTCATTCGGGGTGTCAACCTTAATCAATAAATCATTAGTTCCTGTAAAGCCTATCAGATTGATAGCTTCTTGATTCTCGTTAAACAGCACCGCCACGTCACTCCTATAAGATTTTGCGATTGCATCATCTTTTAACTCTACCTGGAGCACGCTGGAATGAATTCTGTGTGACGGTTTGTTCGTCTTTCAAAAATGGCATACTGAGCCTCAACAATACTTCTCAATTCCGAAGCGCGTTGGCTTAGCTGATTTCCGCTAAGCACCCAATCGGGAGGATCGCCTTGCATGCCCTCCGTGTTACGCTCGTCGACGGTTCTTTTACTAAAAAACTTGATCGGTAGATTTTTTTCCATAACTAATCAGCCTTTAAGTGATTTTGGACTTGACGTGTGCTAATCTGAAGCATCTCTGCAATAGTCCCCTGTGAAACACCATGTTCGTTCAGGAACTTTGTGAGCTCTGCCAACTCATACCTGCTCGAAGTCTTCATAACGAAAATCTGGTATAAGATATCCTCCAGAAGAACCCTATTAGTCGAGTTAATTACACTTTTGGTTATGACATTATTGGCCAGATTTTTAATCTCAGAATGCGAAAAGCCTTTGACTAAGGATGCAACTTGTTCAATATGTTTTTTATTACGAACGAAATCTGAATCATATCCGCCAAAAGCTGCAGTTACAAGTTCCCTCGCAAGATCGTGGGATGGGGCAGTCATTTCAATAGTGAAGCTAAACCTTCTCCACACTGCTTTGTCCAATAATTCATGGTGGTTGGTAGCCGCAATGAGAATGCCTTGGCCAATAAATTCATCCATATTCTGAAGCAAACTGTTAATGACGCGCTTCAATTCACCTGTCTCATGTTGATCGTCTCTTGCCTTTGCGATCGCGTCGAATTCGTCTAGGAAAAGAATACAAGGTTGGCTTAATGCGAACTCAAAAATTTTCCGAATATTTTTAGCGGTACTTCCCAAGAGAGACGATATCAATGAATCGAAGCGGGCAACAACAAGGGGTACCTTTAGCATTGACGCGATGTAGTTTGCTAAAGTAGTTTTGCCACACCCAGGTGGGCCGTATAACAGAAGCGAGGCTCGCACATCGATGCCAACCTCAGCCAAACGGTTTTTGTTTTGGATAGCTGTAACAAAGTCTGTGGCTCCTTTCTGAATTGGTGCTGGCCAGATGATTTGATCAAATGACTGGTGATCTTGAGGGTACACTATACGACTTATGTTCATACGACTTTCTTGGTCGATCGGAGTGTTTGGTATTAAACGGTCATGAACAATTGTCCGTCCCGGATTATTAGAAATCACATCGAGGATACGTCGTGCAAATTTTGCATTGCCTTCCTTTTGCAGGTTGTCGGCTAAGACCTGGGCATATTCTAACACTTTCTTAGAATCCCTGCTTAATCCACCTTCAATAATCTTAATAATTTCGGTATACATGTCGCTGTTTGTGATATAAAAATACTTATTATCGTGCTATTATATGCAAAAAACGTATTAAAAATGACATTTTGTGTCAGATAATGGTAATCAGCTGATTGTCATATGGTTTGTATACGGCGCGCCATGGAACAAGGCATTTGGCGAAGCGAGTTTACATCCGGGGTGTTGCGCGGCTTTAGCCTAGACTAAGAAAAATGATGGTTTGCCTTGCGTCTTTTTTTTATGTTAGGTACCATGAAAGACAAAATATTGATCCGCTATCGACATGTCGCAAGGTCCATTCCGAATGCATTTGTAACTCGGGTCGCGAAAGTTGTCCGTGTTGATATCGAGCGAGATGATCTTGATTATTTCGAGCCGCCCGCGGAAATCGCAATCTTTGTGAACGAACATTGCACTGAAATGGCTCTGGGTCTAGCGGCTAGTGCAATTTGGGATGGAATAAAAGCCGTATGGTCTGCAGCAATTAAGAAACGTAAGACTAACACGCTTGGAGAAATTGCAGTAAATTTTCAACTGCACAACGGACAAGTGGAAGTTGTGCTTCCAGACAACGCTAGTATAAAAGGAGTAGATAAGAACATTTCAGCGCTCCTGGATTACCTCCGCCACAACGAGCAGCTTCAAAGAGACCTTAATAATCCGGACTATCATTTGGACTCGACGACGAAGCCCAAAATTCGTGTGCGATATAACCCTACCACGGATCGCATTGAGGTTGTTAATATCCGAATAACGAGAGAGGAGACGGAGAGGTTGATCAAGCACATGATTAAAAATTTCAATAGCTAGGCCCGCGCTTCAGACGGCTCGTAATAGATCGAAGGTCCGTTCAGATTTAATGTTCGCAAGAATCTGCGCACTTAGTTGCGAACTGACTGCGTTGCACATTACGCACGTTGCTGCGTAGCAAGTGCGTAGTAGTCTCAGGTATTGTAACGCAGCATCGATGGAAGGTTTTGCAAACGTTTTGCAACAATTTCAAGAATCCGATTAATAGCTGCGCATGTCGTACGTTGCAAAACGCGAAGCGGATTAAACTATGATGAGATCTTGTAAGTCTCATTCAATGAACTGACAATGTTCTGCATCGCATCGTTCTGTTTCTGCTTTGCGCTACGCAGCGTCCCTGCGTAGCAAGTACGCAGGCAGTTAGTCTCACGAATTCAATAATTGGCAAACATTGCAGTTAATTGCTTCACTTAAGCGATTCTAAGTGAAAAGGATCAAATCTCTGTATAAATCTTGTGCACGTAGTTGCGAACCTCACTGCGTTGCACGTGCGCACGTTGCTGCGTAGCAGGCGATTCCTCCCGACTATAGGGACATGATCACCTTTGCCGTTCTCACGTCAAGGCTTCCTGTTGCAATAACGCTTTTAAGTAATTCCTGCAAGCGGTCATACGCCAAAGAAGTGAGTGGATCAGTTGTGCGCGGTTTTAATTGCTCAAAGTTTCTTAAAAGAGTTTCGGTGCCGTTGAGGTTTTTAATTTTCTTCACACGCGCCGAAATTTGGGTTGAAAACCCTCGCACCTGGGCAATTGCTAAGTCATCAACACGGAGGTTGGTTAAATAGCTGATCGCCGTATCAATGACATCAAATACATCTGCGTCTGGCTCAAGCGATGCAATTATTTCTGTGCATGCAACCTGGGTTATGCTGTTGTCAGACTTTGACATGATGGTCGAAATTAGTTGTCTGAATTTTTCGGTGATATCGAGCTGAAGTAAGATCAACGAATGTTGCTTCAGGTGTGCTGTGCTCGAGACCTTCGAAGTGAGAGTAGCCAGGTATACGTCGTGACCAGGTAATGCCCGTCTTACGGTTAACAGATCAACAGCGTATTTTGGATACATGGATAGCAAACATCTAAAGATGGCGCTATGATCATATCCGGTTCCCGTGTTATCAGTAAAGTTCCTATCAGTGAGAATGTCCGCCACTATTGGAAGGGCGCAACCTTCGAGGATGCAGGCACCAAGAATCGCCTGTTCCAAATCTATGCGGTATGTAAAATCGCTCTTAACGTTCATAAAAAAAGGTTACGGTAGTTAAGACGGCATTTTTGGAGTGAAAAGGCCTTCTCCGACAAGAATTTGGGGTTTTCCAGCGTAACACGGTCGTAACGAACCGTAACACTAGAATTCAAAATTTGCTCGAATTCAGCGTTTTGCTGTAACACAACTGTGTTACGCGAGCGTAACGCGTAATCGTTACGATGAAAGACCCTTTTTACATACATAGAGGCCATTTGTGTTACGCTTTGAAACATTAGTGTTACGCAGTTCTTTCGTGTAGTGAGTTGATTATCATTTTCATACAGATGTCAGAGCTGGGATTGTTGCCGTAACACACCATTACTTAGCTAATGAATTGAATACTCGTGGATAGTCTCGAATCCATATTTTAATATTCCTGCTGATTTTCTGCTTGCTAGCATCATCTCCGCGCCCATAAATCTGCTTTGCCATTTCACGATACGACATTCCTCGAGCCATCATTTTCGCTGCAGTTAGGACTTCCCATGGTGCGGTGGTTGCTTGTTGAACTCTATTGTATGCTTCCGCTGCGCTGCCAAAGAAATAGTCTGCGAGCTTTATAGACCTCATCATTACTCCGCTGTCTATGTATTCACGTTGTTTAAAGGCTGTGAAAAAATCTGCTTCATATTGCGGATCTAAAGACTGATCGGCTAGATGTAATATGGCTGCAAATCGTAATGAATACTCTTTAATCTTGCCAAAAATACCAGAGTGGATTTCTCTTTCTCGTTGATCTTCCATGCGATTTATTGTTAGCGTTTTTGATTTAACCCACGCCTGGTAAATAGCGATCGCATCTGGTTTGAGTTGGCAAATTCTCGGCTCGTAGTTAAAATCGACTACAGGCAAATCTTTATAGAGTCTTTCAGCCGATTTTTTATAAACGTCATACCATTCACTTGGAATCTCGAAAGTGGGATCCAGCTCGGCAATTTTGTCGTCAGCGTCGGGAAGGGCGAAAAGCAAGCGAAAAATAAACCCGGTTGTGTCCCGGTCTTTTGCAAACAGCCGAGGCAGAAGTGTTAACTGAATCCCTCCTACAATGTTTACAAACGGACGAGGAATAACCACCTTGTCCTTACCGGACCTGATAGCGGAATATTTGTTGCAGTTCCATGAACTTAACCAGACCTGCTCATCGGTTCCTTCTTTTTTACTGAGTTGGTTCATGCCATTTATCCATTCGAGTAATTCATCTGTGAGTTTCAATATCCCTTTTGGATTGTCTGGCAGCACAGACTTTATCAACGTGGGCACATGCGCATCTCGATAGATTGCAACTCTTAATGGAAGCCTTTTGCGTGCATCGTCTGAAACGCCCTTTATTTGATCTTCCCACTCGGAGTCAAATTCGGCTTGAATATTTTCAAGAGGGTTGAGCAGCTTATTAAGCACAAGACTTTTGCCACTAGAACTCATTCCCACCAAGGCTGCCCAGACCGGCAGATAAATGAAATCTTTTCCATTCGTTGACACTACGTATGCAGTACCGATACACGAGCTATAGAGACTCAACAAGCCCAGGCCAATGAAGCTTGGTGGTATGTCGTAATATTTGTTCAATGCGTTTATGAGTGGTTTAAGCTTCTCATTGAACACTTCCAGGGGGAAAGGATTGTTTGACAGTTGTCGGCGATTCAGTTCATTCGCAATATCCTCAATGGCGAACGTACCAAGCCCCTTACTCTCGTGTAGTAGTTTCTTAAAATTATTTGTCATGTGGGGGAAGCTGTTAGGAATTTGGTTTTGTGGGCCGAGCTTTAGCGACTTTATCGCCAAGCTGTTGATTGATCTTTCGGATTCTATTCGCTAGCTGCGCGCGCTTGCTGCGCAGCTTTGTGCGTAGGTTCGTTAGATATTGATTGTGGTTGATGGTTGCCATTGTTCTCGTTGTTTAAGGTTCTCTATAACATGCGGCGTCTTTTGTGGAAATAAGCTACATCCATTGACCTTTCGAGGTGAACGAGGGCCGAAACACGAGTTGCAATTTTTTGGTATTGCGCAGATAGGTGCGCAGAAGGAAACGCAGATAGATGCGCACAGTTGCGCAGCTTAGATTTGTTTTTTATCTTTGTCATACAGAATTTGTTTATAAGAACTTTTAAGAGTCGAGTGGCGCCAACCGTTCGACTTTTTTTATTTCGCATTTCTACGCGATCGAACACCAGTTAAATCTTTGGCGTCGCCATTCGTGATTGAGGCGCGTTTTGGTTCTCGACTTAACTCCTTGAGTGCGCTGTTTTTTTTGCGTCGTTTTATAAAAGCAACACTAATTGCAGACAATGCGAGGAAACCGATAGACCACGTCAAAATTGTGTGTAAAGTTTTTGATTGCTTGATGCCAGTGACGGCCTCGAGAAGTTTTTCATATTCACCAAGTAAATTGTTGACGATGCGGATTTTGTCTTGTTGGTAAGAGATCAGTAAATCATAATCTGCTTTTGTCGCGTTCAACTTTTCTTTCTCACGTTTTGCTTTGCATCCAATGATGCACAATCCTAAGCCAGATAAACTTTGCAAATCGCGTGTAAGCATTTCGATGCCCTTGCGCAAGGTTTCTATCTGGTCATCGAGAACTTTGTTATCGTTGCGAATTTCAATGATCAATCGCTCGTACTCTCCACGCTGCGCAGCTAACTGCTTCGCTTTACTTCCTGAGAAAACTTTCGATAACAGCGCTGCGGCACCTCCGACTACACCAAGCACGAGGGCTGCAGTTTGACCACCTGGTACTTCGCTTGAGATCTGCGCCGCCATTCCGGCAATGTTGGACACCTTTTGGCTAAACTTAGAGAACGATGATTGATATACAGGGTTAACATTCGGTAGGATCGAATTCAACGTTCCCACAATGGCGGTAATCTGTTGAAGGTTTTTTGTTTTGGTAGCTGTATCTGCCCCTAGTCCATCAAGGTTATCGGTAGCATGACAGTTGCACATCGAATCTTCCGGAAGCCCGCCGTTTAGCAGTTGAATTGGAAGCCCGTTAAATTGGCTTGTTACCATTTGAGTTGTTGTTTGAAGTTTAAAAGAAAATTGATCTGCTGGGGACCTAGAATGTTCTGGCTTTCTCTTTCAATTCAGCGACGGAAGCGCGCTTCCCTGCCTTCACCCATTGCGAAAGTTCATCACGACTAAAAAACAGTTTCTTGCCGACCTTAGAATGAGGGATTTTTCGAGCACTTACCAATCCGTAAATCGTCGGTAAACTGTAGCCGGTGATTTTTCGGGCGAGCTCGACGCCACCAATTTCATCTTTTGATTCAGGTGTTACATTCGGCTTATTTCGAATATCGATCAGTAGAGTTTCGATCGAATTGAGCTTTGCTTCTAAAACGTGAAATGGATTTTCCATACGATGCAGTTGTTTTGCTTTTTCTAACGCAATCGTATCAGTTTTTTAAGCCGAAATAAAACGTTCGAACGAATCAGAACGATTTCAGAATAAATTAGAACGTCTATTTGATAGTCGGGAAAGCTTTATTCAATCTTTTACACCAATTGGAATTATCTAAAAACATAGTTCCCATACCCATAAATTTTTGAGCTGTGCTCAAGGCAATAGTCTTTCGATCTTGCTTTTGGGAAGAATCGAACGTCCTAACGATCCAAGATGCTACTTCATCTGTGGAGTTATTAATTAAGCCATTTTGATAGAGTACCCAGAAGATGGCGATTAGATTCTTTGCAGTCCCTGAAAATCTAAGTTTCTGTTCAATGTCATTACCAGCTAAAGCATCGTGCAATTTTTCAGCATCGTCTAAAAAAGATGATTTAAAGTTAGCTACAATGGTGTGTATAGCGGTGTCGTCTATGTTTATTAGTTTTTTCTTGGTCAAGTGATCCTTTAAAGGTTGTTTCGCTGCCAAAGATGATGTGACGTCTAAACCTCGTAGCTCATCATTCATCCACTCGGTGAGGAAGGACTTTCTTTCTCCAATGACATCTGAATGGTCAGCGATTAGCAGAGTCAGAAACCGAAAATATTTCTTACGATCACCTAAGAAAGACTTGTTAAGGTGATAATGTAAAAATGTTTCGATTACACCTTGCTGCATTCTTGAAATTCTGAATGCAAAAAAGTAGTGGAAGAATTCGATGTGGTGATCATCCCGGCGATAATCGATAAGGATCGCTTGGTTTAATTTTACACCCATCGTTTTCCCTTCAATGTAATAGGTATCAGCCCCGAGAGATGTCAGATCCCGTAGTTTTAAATCGAGGCTATATTCTTCATTGCTTGGGACGGGAAGGCCGCCACTATAAAGTCTAAGGTGAAATTCGGCATAAAGTTCATTTACATCCTTCCATTGGTTTTCATAGCTGAGAAATCTTGCCATCATAGTACGACACGCTTCGTTCGACCGGCCTCTGTCTTCATCACAGATAATGTCAAGTCGAATCTGCAAGTAATTTTCAAGGATGGGATTCATCTTTTTTTAAAAGTCTATTTTGATTTTAGTCGCAGCTTCAATTTTCTTTTTGTCTACAACCTTTGCATAAATTGCCGTGGTCTTGACTTGTTTATGTCCAAGGAGTTTTGAAACAGTATAAATGTCTGTCCCGGCAGTGAGCTGCAGCGTTGCATACGTGTGCCGGAAATTGTGAAATGTTATTTTCTTATGAATGCCGGCTGAAGTAACCCAGTCTTTGATTTTAGAATTCAACCACGCTGAATACTCAAGGTTAGGAAACACAAGATCTGTTGGAGCAAGACGCTCTCCGAGCAACGAAAAAGCTTGATCAGATATCGGCAGTATTTCCGCTCCCTTTGTTTTTTGTTGGGTGTATTGAATGAAGTATCCATTGCCACCTGTGTGTTGCAGTTCATTCCATCGAAGCTTAACAATATCACTCCATCGTAGGCCGGTCAATGCTGAAAACAGGGCCATTCGCTTTAGGTCTGGAAGCTCGCATTCAGTTTTGGCTAATGTATTTAGTTCCTCGATTGTTAAAAACTCGCGTTCAGTCTCGGCTTGTTGAATTGCTTTGACGCGTTTACCATGATCATCATCGAGATACTTTTCTTCGAACGCGCGTTTTACCGCAGCCTTAAATTTGTTGAAGTAGGAGTGTGCTGCGTTTTGCGACAACCGTTTTTTTGACTTGGTATTTTTAAAACTCGTTGTCGTTAAAAGATGTTCTTTAAAAGCCCCGATCAGTTTCTCCGTGACGTCCTCCATCAAGCATTTACCTTTAGTGAAATCATTGAAGTAGTTGTATGAGCTCAACCAGTTATCATAGTTTCCCTGGGAAATCTTGCGTTTCTCCGCCTGGTCGCGAAAGTATTGAAGAAAATCTTTCTTCCGATGATTCTCAAGAAGAAATCCAAAGTTGCCTGCTTGTGTGAATATCTGACGCTGCGCACGCACGTTCTCCGCGAGTATCTTCGTTTCTTTATTGTGGTCGCGATCCGCTTCACACTTTGGTTTTTCGTACACGTACAGCTTTAGGAATTCACGCCTGGTAGCTTTGCCAGTAACAGGATGAATGATGGGAGGGTAGAAGTCCAGGTATAGAGTCTTTCGACCACCGGATATCTTCTTGTCGCGTAGGAATACTTTCATGCGAATAGCTTATCAAGGTTCTTTCTCTGAATGATTGTTCGATTACCAAGCTTCGCAGCTTGTAAGGATCCGCGTTCGATCAATCGCTGCACCGTACGTACGCTTATGCCGGTCAACGATGCTGTTTCAGTTACACTTAGGAACTCTTTTACCTGCAAGTCGGAGAAAGGTTTTGCAACTATTGCCAATGTCGCAGCATTGCGTTCTTCAACCTTCTGCGTTTTGATACGCAGTTTGTACGCAGCCTTCGAGCAGCGATCACTGCAATACTTCGTCACAGTGGTCTTTGCCGTGAACGATTTGTTGCAATGATTACATACCCGTGTGACTCTTATATTCGAGCTCATAATAAATCCATGTCATTGAGAGGCCAGGAGTGTCTATGAGTGACTGTGTGCGTCAGGACGCGTCAAAAATTCTCCCGGTTTGTACCTCACTGTTCAATATTTTCAATGAGGTACATCTAAGGTACAAAAAGAGACAAAGAATAAATGGAAATTGGAAAGGAAAAGGTGACGTAACTTGAAGATTGGCAACGCATTTGCCTATCTTTCATATATATTGTTATATTTGTTTATCGATCTTTATTTGTTCTCACTTCCCGATACAAAACTTAGAGAAGATATTATCAAGCAGATCATCCGTTGTAATTGTCCCCGTAATCTCGCCGAGGTAGTGCAGCGCCTGACGGATATCCATTGCCAGGAAATCGCCTGTGATCTCGCTCGACATTCCATCGAGTACGCGTTGTAAAGATTCATTTGTCTGGAGAAGGTTCTGGTAATGTCGGAGGTTGGTTACCATCACATCGCCGGTTTTTACATTGCTCACGTGGAAGTGGGAGAGGATGTGTTCTTTTAATGCGCTGATGTTTTCTTTTTTGGCTGCGGAGATAAAAATGAAATCCTTTCCGAGTTTTTGTAGCAGGGATGGATCGGCTTTGTCAATCTTGTTTCCGACTTTAATGAAAGGAATCCCAAGGTGCGAGAGGCCGTGAACCTCTGTTTCAATTTCCGCCAGCGACGTCGTCGTTAAATCAAAAAGGTAAATGATCAGCGATGCCTTTTTCATTCGCTCGCGCGTGCGTTCAACACCAATGGCTTCGATCACGTCCTGCGTTTCACGTAGACCGGCGGTGTCGATGAAACGAAAATTGATGCCGCCTAATACCATTTCATCTTCAATCACATCACGCGTTGTTCCCGGAATGTCCGAAACGATTGCGCGTTCTTCGTTTAATAATGTATTCAGTAATGTCGACTTACCCGCGTTGGGTTTTCCTGCGATTACCGTCGGCACACCATTCTTGATCACATTGCCCTGGTCGAACGATTCGATCAATGCGCGAAGATAGGATTGAATTTTCGAGATGAGGTTGCGCAAGTCGTCCCGTTTCGCAAACTCAACGTCTTCTTCACCGAAGTCGAGTTCGAGTTCAATCAACGACGCAAAATGGATTAACTCTTCACGTAAATGATTGATCTCTTTTGAGAATCCACCGCGCATCTGGTTCAGCGCCGCCTGACGAGCATTGTCCGTTTCAGCATTGATGAGGTCTGCAACCGCTTCCGCCTGGGCGAGATCAAACCGCCCGCTAAGAAATGCGCGTTTTGTGAATTCGCCAGGTTCGGCCAGTCGCGCTCCGTTCTTTAGCAACACCTTGATGATTTCCTTGACGATAACCGGTGAACCGTGACACGATATCTCGACGCTGTTTTCTTTTGTGAAAGAGTTCGGTTCCTTAAAAAGTGAAACGACAACTTCGTCGATAATTTTATCCTCATCTGTTAACAAACCGAAGTGTAGTGAATGCGATGGCTGATCCGAAAGGTTTCTTCCTTTGAACACGCGCTGCACTATGTCAATTGCTTTTTTTCCCGAAAGGCGTATAACGGCAATCGCCGAAACACCCTGTGCTGTTGCCAACGCAACTATTGTATCTTCAGACATCTAACCTTGAACCTTGAACCTTAAACTTTGGACTTTAAACTTTGAACCTTGAACCTTAAACCATCTTAAACCTTTTTCTGCTGCACAATCAACACCGGAATGCCGACTTTATGACGCACCGTATCCGCCGTTGCCCCAAAGATAAGGTCTTTAAAGAATCGGTGGCCGTGACCACCCATCACGAGCAGGTCGGCATTGTATTCTTTCACAATCTCCGGTATCCGTTTCGTTCGATTACCAAAGCCGATCTTTGAGTTTACAGTGTATCCTTTTTCGCGAAGCTGACGCGCATAATCATCAAGTGCATTAATGTCTTTTTCAGATTCGAGGTCTTTGATGTCGCTGCCATACACATGGGCCCCAACCGTTTCAACAATATGGATCAACAGATAATCAGCGTCTTTCCCGCCCTGCGATAAGGCTGCTTCAATGGTCTGTGAATCCACGCGTGTGAAGTCAATACATACGGCGATTTTGCTGTAGCGCTTGGCTTCGCCGATATCAAGTGGTCGCGACATGCCATGCGGAATTGTACTTGCCTTCTCTGCAGCCCGTTTGTCAAAGTAAGGTTTGATACTGATATAGACAAGCAATCCGAACGCCGCAAGACATGCTGGAACGACGGTGATCCAGATAATCCACGACTGATCGCCTGCGGCAACCAGCCACCCTTGCACTTCATTCAGTACAAGTTTAACATTTAAGCTGACGATAATAAATGCAATCGCCCAGGCGGCGTACTTTACCCATGGCTTGATCACAAACTCGCCCATTTTCTGTTTATCACTTGTGAAGTGAATGAGTGGTATAACGGCAAACCCAAGTTGCAAGCTTAATATTACCTGACTGAATACAAGTAAGGCACCTGTTTCGCCTTCGCCATAAATCAGGATGACAATGTAAGCGGGGATGATCGCAATCAGACGCGTAATCAATCTTCGTAACCACGGCGCTATACGCAGATTGAGATAGCCTTCCATAATGATTTGTCCGGCCAGCGTTCCGGTAATCGTCGAGCTTTGTCCTGCAGCAACAAGTGCGATGCCAAAAAGCATCGACGCCCATTCAGTACCAAGCATTGGCGAAAGAAACTTATACGCATCTTGTATCTCCGAGACTTCATACATCCCGGCGCGGAAAAAGGTAGAAGCTGCCAGGATGAGAATTGCCGCATTTACAAAGAACGCGGCATTTAAAGCAATTGCTGAATCTATGAAATTGTATTTGATGGCTGTCCAGATGCCTTTGTTCGTCGGGTCAATTCTTCTTGTCTGGACTAGAGAGGAGTGGAGGTATAGATTGTGCGGCATCACGGTTGCCCCGATGATACCAATCGCAATGTACAAGGCCTGATCATTGGGCAACGATGGAATAAAGCCTACTATAAGATCACCCACATCCGGCTTGGCGAGCACCATT
>DASPJN010000050.1:0-6696 GCA_035628595.1 Chryseosolibacter sp. | reverse complement strand
GGGCCTTGCCCACCGCATGCTGATTTCGCCCCTTCAGGGCGCGGCGGTTTCTGGTCTCTAAGAGGTGACTCTGACGGGTGATTATATAACTCGTGTTCCAACTATTCAGTATCTTCAGGTGTCTATCTTATATCCGAACATTCCGAACTCACATTATGAAAACCGCTCTTATCATGCTGATTGGATTTTTGTTTGCAGCTTGCGCCGACACTGCGGAAGAAACACAAAAGGATTCCTTTGCTTATTTCGAGCAGCACCTGAAGGCGGACATGACATTGGAGAACATTAGGAGCACCTTTGGTGAGCCCGATAACGACATCGGTAGTGGAATCCACATTTATCAATACATTCTCCAGGACGGCACAAAAATTCATATCGGATTCGTTGACGAAATTCTTTACGCCCGCCATGTTGATGCGAATGATCAGTTAATTGAGATACTGATTTAAATCAGCTGAGCAGCTTAAGGGGTCTATAACTTTTGCAGTGTTTAAATTGCTTTAAGCACACAATCTTCTCAAAAGTTCTTCCACGAAAGCATTACACGAAACTTTATCCTTTACCCGGCGTGCTGCACATTGGTATGTGAGTGCTTTCTTATTCAATTTGATTTCCACATGCTTAAAATTGAATTTCTGCACCACTGATTTTAAATGTAGGCTAACATGATTTTTTAAAGCCTCATTGTGGAGTATGTAACTTTTATATCTTTGCACCTCGAAAAAAAAACCTCACAATGAAAGTCACACTTAGTATAGTGTTTATTTTTTGCCTGTCCGTCGCAGGGTATGCTCAACGATTGGAAGTTACCGCAAGCCCTGTTGTAGACGCCAGGCAGTTGCGAAAGGATGTCGGCGGTTTTAAGACTTTTTTTTCTGCGGCATTCAAAGGCTTCAGTTACTCATCAACCCTATTCTTTAATACCCAGAAAAAACTGACGTACACGGGCTTCGGCTTCAAGGATAAAGCTTTCAACTTCTCGATAGCGAAAGACTATCTGACCTACACCGGTGTAAAAAAACTAAGCGCTGAATCCATCGATGAAAAGGTGACGTTAAACGCTTTCATCACACTAGGTGAAAAGATGTATGTCATCTACAGTCAGAAATTTACTGAACGTGATGAGTTTTCAGTTTATGTCAACGAAGTGAGTGCTGACATGGTGATATTGGGATCGCCCCTGATCCTTCAGAACTTCAAAAACCTGAAGCAGTACGGCATGGATCTGTCGGTCGTCTCTTCTGAAGACAAGAAGTTTATTTTGATTTCCCGTTTCTACGACACAAAGGCTAAAGAAAAACAAAAGATCGAATGCAAAGTGGTAGACCAATCCTTTTCAGAGATTTGGTATAAAATGATCGAGTGTGACCACATGGACAAAGAAGTTGACGTAAAGGCCATCGATCTGGACAACGCAGGGAATCTTTACATGCTCATGGAGTTTGAGGTGGGCAAGGTGAACATGCCGATGTTGTATTCCTATTACTGGAAATCCAAATCACTGAAGTCGGACTCATTCGGGCCTAAAGAAGGGGAGAATTTTGGAACGCGGCTTACGCTTTTGAATGGAGATAAGCCTTACATGGTTGGATTGAATGAAAATGAAAAGAACGTAAAGTACTTCATCGCCAAAGTAAACACACAGACACAGGCCATTGAAAACCTGGGGGTAAGCGCCATGCCGGAAGATTTTTACAAAGCATCAAAAGTGCGCGCGTTCGATACCAAGGATTGGCGAATTTCAGATATGGTATCGTTGAGCAACAACAGCATTGTGGCTTCTGTCGAAGCGATCCTTGTAGATACGAAGTATCATATTCACCATTCGTATAACGCGTATGTTCTTTCGTTTAAGGAAGATGGTTCTCCTAACTGGACAAAAACGGTACAGAAGAAGCAGGTGGCGATGCAGGGTTTGTCGGGTCATATTCTTGTGCCTGCTGGCGATAAAGTATTGGTGATCTATAATGACGATAAAGAAAATCTTTCGAAAAAACCGACTGATTCAAAGGTAGAGCCCTTCAACAGTAAAAATGCCATGATTGTTGTTCAGGAGATGGATGCAGCGGGCAAAGTGACAAAGTATCCTTTTTCCAAAGATAGTAAGCTGCAAGGTTATGCTTTGTATTTTAACTACATGGCGCGGATCGAGAAGGATTTTTACTACAGCAGCTGCATCAACGTCAAGGGTGCGCTTTCGTTAGATACGAAGAATATCACTTTTAAAGTAAAATACTAGTCACTTATCGCACGCGGTTTAAAATCGACATTGATAGGAATGATCGAATAATTCTGCTAAAGCTATATAATAACACTCCTTCAGGTCACCGGTCCCCGGGAAGCGGAGGTTTTTCCAAACATTACGTATTTTTTTAGGTTTCTGTTTAATTAAAGTACACTGAAAAGCTAATGTCAAAAAAAAAGCGTGCATCAATCTTATTGTATTTCTGCTTGCAGTTTGGCCGACACTGCGATAGAAACCCAAAAGGATTCCATTGCTTATTTTCAGCAGCACCTTAGATATGAACTACGAAAATCTGTAGGATGACGTGTTGACAAGGACGCGGAATTCCTCGCTGTCCCACGGCGCAATGGAAAAGGGGCGGTAAAAACCAAGGCGCTCATTATTTTTTTTCTCAAGTGTTCCTACAGTCCTTCCAGTAAGCATTATTCGTTGTTAACGAAATATAACCGCTCACCCCAAGTGTAGTCGGAGCAGAAAATAACAAAAGTCGAACCGTCAGGAGTAACTCCAAATTTCCTATGCACGTCAGCCCGGAATGGTACTTCATGTGTCTTCGCGAAAGTTGCTGTATTATATGATCTGATCTGAAATGTCATTTGATAATGAACAAAAGCGCCATCGGCGCTGATTGCGGGTACTCCGTATTCATACGTGTGCCGTAGCGAAAACGGCTCTGTATTCCATACCTCTCCACCGATATATAACTCTGAGCCAGCGGGGTTAAGTACCATGGTGTGAGCATCAAAGGACCTTCCGGGACCCCATGCGCCATCCATGTAATTTCCATAAGGATCCAGCTGATAAAAGCCATATTCTTCCAGAAGGTATAATTTTTCACCATACCTCGCCTCTAAAATGGGATCAAATCTGACTACTGCATTTAAGAACCGTTCCACCTTGTTTCCTTCGTCGGTTTTTATAACAGTCACATAAGAAATGCCGGATTGCTGAGGATTGCCAGTTACAAAAACCCTCCCCGGTGCGCCTTCGATCACATCGGAAACCTTTACATCCCCAACTTCGTCTTCAACACTTACTTTTTTGATCTGCATGGTCTCCAGGTCCAGGAATGCAACATCACCTGATCCTTGTAACGCAATGTATAAAGTAGAACCATCATGGCTTAAACTGATCCCTGCAGGCTGCGATCCAACAACAAGGCGGTCTTTCAGTTCGCGCGTAGCCAGATCAATTACCTCAATCGCATTGAGTGAGGAGATGGAAACATAAAGGAGATTTCTTTCCTGATCGAATTCAAAATCTGCAGGCCTGGCATCGAGCGAAATGAATTCACCAAAACTCAAAGACTTTGTTGAACTGATTACCTCCTGACCATGTTGCGACACAGCCGCCAGCCTGTACTCATAATTTTCCCCTGCAACCAGATCATTGTCCACATACTCTGTGGTTTCGATATCTGACAGGCGGATAACCTGTTCAAAACCATTATACGGTTCGGATCTTCGTTCGAGCCTGTATTCTTTGAACGCAGGAAACTGACTTCGTTCCCACTTAACAGTGACTTCCTTCTGAGTTTTCGTGAAGAACAATATTTCACTCGGGAGTAAACTAAAAAGGTTAAAAAATGCCGTATCGGATGAAGTAACTGCAGCAACAGAATTAGATGTACCCATTGAGGAAAACACAAAAGAAGTCTCTGCGATACCTTCTTCATTTGTCCGCACTACTTCTTCGGACACCGTTCCGTCGCCCTCCGTTACAAGGAACTTAACATCTGTTTCACTTGCGACATTTTCAAAGTCATCGGTGACAACTACCTTCAACGACTCGGCTGCCGTCTCACCAGGAAGCCCCTCCTGGTAATTTCCGGACATCACTTTGATCATCGATGCCCTGGAGGTAGAGACCTGGTATTCGAAAGTTACAGATTCGCTCAAGCCGGGTACGGTGGCTTCTATTTTAACAACTGTGGGGTCGGTAAACGTCACGTAGCTGAAAGCAGTGCCGTTGTTATCAGTCTCCATTCGTTCGTTATGTAACTCTGCCTCTCCATCCAGTAGCGTGAAAGTTACTTCTATGCCGTTGATTCCGATTCCATCTCTATCTAAAACCTGTACCGCGGCGGGAAGGGAGGACACCTTACCGGCATATCCGATCTGCTTTGTTGGTGTTGCAGCGATCACAGATGTAGGAGAGGGGAGTAGATCCTCGTTCCGATTGCAGGAGACAAGTATTGTGATAATGATGAGGTTCAAAAAACCTCCTAATACGATACGCATGAAAATTAGAGGGTTAAATTGATTTTGTAGATGCGTGTTCTGTACAGCGGGGAATCAGGTGTGGATATCATGAACGCAAAAGTTTCATCTTGAGAAAGGAATATCTGTCGGCTTTGGAATCCTATTGGAATTTCTTTTTCGATGGTCAGCATTGTTCGGTTGATAACGCTTAACTTCGAGGGGTTCGCGAACGAACCTCCATACATACATGCAAAGAGGTTGTCGGTAAGTTGCGAAACCTGGAGCCCATAGACCGAACCAGCAAGTTCACCTTCACTATTAAAGTCGTTTGTATTTAATATCTGACTAAGGCAATGTATATATTGTCCATCAGGGGAAAGAACAGCATATTCAATATTACCAACAGTCCCATGTTCATCTTCCAGAATGAGGGGAGCATCCGCAACGGAAAGATCCAGTTTGAACAACGAATTCGGTGATAGATGACTTTCCCCGACATAAAGAAAACTACCGTGATCACCGATGAAGTGTGGTACTCCTGAAAAAAAGGCTAGCCCGCTCGCTACCCGCGAAGCTGTGAAATTGTCATCTTCATCAATCCGCACAATATAGCCGCCATATCCGGATGCAAAGAGTATACCGTCTGCTGTCTGATAAACATGAGCGATGGACGTGCTACTAAGTTCTGTGCCGATATCAATATCATGCAACACACTTTTCGTCGCCAGGTCAACCACCAGGAACCTGCTTGTACCACTCACGGCAACGTACAGCTTTGTCTGGTCAACACTTAGTGAGATATTATTAGGTGCTACAGATAAAGAAATACTGTCTGTTCTGGAAAACGTTTCCGTATCGATCAGCAATATGCGTTTGTTCATCCAGTCAGCAACATAGATCGTAGCTTTATCGTTGCTGATTTCAATATCCCTTGCATTATATTCAGACTTTAGATCAATGTACTCACCCCGCTGCCCGGTCTTAAAGTTGCTCTTTACGTTTTTATCCCGCGCTGTATTTACCTGAACATAGTAAGAATAGTCCTCGCCGATGTTGGCCGTCACGTCATTGAAAGTAGTTACTTCCTGATCGCTGATCTGACCTATCGGCTGATAATTATAGACTCGGTCCGGTGATCGATAGATGGTGTAGTCCGAAAAGGTTGGATTAGTATTTTTTGTCCACGATAAAAATACGTGACCGCTTTCTGATGTTGCTTCATTCAGCGTTACCGGTACCAGAGTGTATTGCGTAAACGTTGTCTGAACGTCGCCTATTTTTGCCGCTATGACATTGACGGGATCGTTCCCACCCACCGTAAACTCGTTATATGCTTTTCCATTTTGGTCCGTAGTTGATGTATTCCACAATACGTCTCCACCTCCGCTTTCCACAGTAAATACTACCTGACTGTGCTGGACTGGGTTACCGAACTTATCAGATACTTTAATCCAAAGTTCTTCATCCAGCGTGGTATGAGCCGGAGCCTCCTGAAAGTTCCCCGAAATTATCTCTATCGATGCAGGGACTGTTTCGGTCATGTAAAAATAAAAACGCAATGGTGAATCTTGCAGGCCGGGTACATGGGCACCAATGATGACGGTTTCCGACGCGGTACTCAAAGTCACCGTAGTAGCGGCGATTCCATTAACATCTGTCATTACAGAACTTTCAGCTATGCTTGCAGTTCCATCATCAACCGAGAAAAACACATTTACACCTGGTTTAGCAGTAGAATCAAAAGCCAGGACCTTAACCTGAACGGTCCGAACATTATTTTCCTTTACCTCGACGTATTCAACCTGATTTCCGACGTGCACAACGTATTTCGCCTCCTTTTGGTCAGATTCCTCACCCTCGCATCCCAGAATGAAAAATATTGCAAAGAAGGAAACAGAAATTCTCGGGTATATTCTGAAGTGGGCCACGTACAATTATTCTAGTGAACCTCAAATATAAATAAAAACCATTTTTGAAGCTCGGTCGTTTTCTTAACCGATACTTTAATGTCTGGAATTCGCAAAGAAGAATCCCATGTCAAACAATGGCATATAATTTAAATCCGCGGACGTGTGATGGTGAGAGCAAGTACAATCCAGACTGCTGCCTCACCTTTCCGGACTTTAGCCGCTACTTTGTTGAGCGCTTCAGAAGCCTTATCTTTGCGGCCCAATGAAGAGAATAATAGAAGCGCGTAAGCTCCTGGGCGTGGACAAAAACGCTGAATTAAAGGATTTGAAAAGTATTTAC
>DASPJN010000049.1:0-2339 GCA_035628595.1 Chryseosolibacter sp. | reverse complement strand
GCGGAAGAGTTTCTTGAACAACAATCCAAACTTAATCCGTCAGACCTTTATATCATCGATCTCAACCTCGGCGGAATGACCGGCGACAGATTATGCATGCATCTAAAAAATGCAGCTGACACAACAGGATGCCGTGTGCTGCTCATTTCGGCAAACCCCGAAATCCAGCAACTCGCAACCGAATCGGGCGCCGACGGTTTTATCTTCAAACCATTTAGTCAAAAAGAGCTCGTTTCACGCATCCAGTTGCTTCATTCCCCTAAACCAAACGCGAGGTAGCCTTTCATCAGGAAAAGGGTCATTTAGGATAAGGGAACCTTTGCAGGAATCAATTTTCTTAGTAACGTTAGCCTTGGAAAATATCCCCTTATGCTGAAAAGAAAGTATATCATTCTCGTCGTCCTTTTTCTGTTTGTCACGGCCATCGCCAACACGCAGCCTCTTAGATGGGCGCCAGACGGAAAATCATTTTATCGAATTGAAACAAATGAAATTGCGTTATACACGCTTCCCGCAGCAAGCAGAACTGTTTTCGTCGGCGCAGATCTGCTAACTCCCTCCGGCCAGGAAAGTCCACTCGAGGTTGAGGAATTTTCACTTTCCAATGACCAAAAAAGAATTTTGATCTACACCGATTCACGTCAAGTGTGGCGCATCAATACGAGAGGAAATTATTGGGTGCTCGAGCCCGCAAAAAAGTCGTTGAAGAAACTTGGCGCTTCCCTTGCTGAATCATCGTTGATGTTTGCGAAATTCTCGCCCGATGGAACGAAGGTGGCGTATGTCAGCAACTACAACCTTTTCGTTGAAGACCTTGCTTCTGGTAAGATCACACAACTCACCACGGATGGTAATCGCAAGTTCATCAATGGAACTTTCGACTGGGTGTACGAGGAAGAATTTGCATGCCGCGACGGATTCCGTTGGAGTCCCGACAGCAAATCGCTTGCCTACTGGCAAATCGATGCACGCGATACAAAGGATTTCTACATGATCAACAATACCGATTCCGTTTATTCGCGCATTATTCCTGTTGAATACCCGAAAGTTGGTCAAATGCCGTCGGGTTGTCGAATCGGTGTTGTCGACATCAACAGTGCACAAACAAAGTGGATGAACATTGAAGGCGATCCACGTCAACACTACATCGTAAGACTCGAATACATTCCTGGAACAAACGACTTTATCATCCAGCAACTCAACCGAAAGCAGAATCACAGTAAACTGATTCGTTGCAACGCCAGTACAGGCGATGCTTCTACCATTAACGAAGAAAAAGATGCTGCCTGGGTCGACGTGTATTCTCCAGCTAGCGCAGAGAATGCATACGATGTTGACTTCAAGCATAACGTTGACTGGCTTGCGAACGGGAAAGAATTTCTGTGGACGAGCGAAAAAGACGGATGGCGTCATTTGTATCGGATCAGCAGCGACGGAAAAAAAGAAACGCTTGTCACGAAAGGCAACTTTGATGTAATCTCATTGAAGGCCATTGATCAAAAGAATAACGTAGTATATTTTCTCGCATCCCCTGATAATGCCACGCAGAAATATCTGTACAAATCGCGGCTTGACGGAAAGGGTATGATCGAACGTGTAACGCCGAAAGGAATGGATGGATCACACAAGTATAACATTTCTCCGACTGCCGTGTACGCGCAACATAGCTTTAGCAACACGTATACAAAACCTTCGGCGGAATTCATCTCATTACCTGCTCATAAACCGCTTAATGAAAAAGAAAGTATTGCTTCGAAGTTGACGTCGCTGGAGGGAGCGAAAACGACCGAATTCTTCAAGGTGAAAACAGAAGACGGAGTTGAGATGGATGGATGGATGGTTAAACCCACCAACTTTGATCCGAGCAAAAAGTATCCGGTTGTTTTTTACGTTTACACAGAGCCGTGGGGACAAAACGTTACTGACACGTATGGCAGTTCTCAGAATTTCCTGTATGCCGGAGATATGGCCGGAGATGGGTATATCTATGTCTCGATCGATAACCGCGGAACACCTGCACCGAAAGGAAGGGAATGGAGAAAGAGCATTTATCGGAAAGTAGGTTTGATTAACATTCGTGATCAGGCAATGGCTGCAAAAGAAATTATGAAATGGCCTTTTGTGGATGCTGATCGAATTGCCGTGTGGGGCTGGAGTGGCGGTGGTTCAGCAACGCTAAACCTGATGTTCCAGTATCCCGAAATTTTCAAAACAGGCATCGCGGTGGCGGCTGTCGCGAATCAGCTTACCTATGATAACATTTACCAGGAGCGGTATATGGGATTACCACAAGAAAATATGGAAGACTTTATAAAAGGGTCTCCGATCACATACGCGAA
>DASPJN010000048.1:0-4828 GCA_035628595.1 Chryseosolibacter sp. | reverse complement strand
CCATAAGCGTGGCATGTTGATTGGTAAGCAATAACGACGCTCATATCACGTTTCTCCTCCATGCAAAAGATCACTTCGTTTTTCTGGTTCTGCTCCGGCGCTGATACCAATATTCTTAAAAATTGTCCAACGGAAAGCAGTAAATACGTCGGCATCGGGGCAACCGTATTTTTCACAGGTATTTTCGCATGGCTCGCGGCTTCATACGCGCTTTACACTGTTTTCGACAACATCTACGCGGCAGCTGCCTGCGGATTTCTTTGGGGTCTCATGATCTTTAACCTGGACCGGTTCATCGTTTCCAGCATGCGAAAAGAGCATCGTTTTAAACGGGAATTTTACCTGGCGCTACCGAGGATCATATTAGCCATATTGATATCAATTGTGATCGCTAAGCCACTTGAACTGAAGATCTTTGAAAAGGAGATAGCGCCGGAGCTGGTGCTGATGGAACAGGAGAAATTCACGCTCCAGGAAAAGGTCATTCAATCCCGTTTTGCGGGAAGAGGTGATAGTCTGAAAAATGAGGTTGGTGGTTTAAAATCTGAGATCGATGCAGCCCGTGCAAAGCGCGATGCACTGGTGGCGATTGCCCAGCAGGAAGCGGACGGAACAGGCGGAAGCAAAAAAAGAAACCCGGGACCTATCTACAAGATCAAAAAAGCAGACGCTGACAATGCGGAACGTGAGCTCGCCGGGATAACATCACGAAATAGTGAAAAAATCAATATGCTGGAAGAACAGGCGAGCTTGAACGACAAACAAATGAGCACCGAGATCGCCCAGCTTGAACATGCAAAAATGAATGGACCTGCTGCACGCATTGAAGCGCTTGACAGACTTGCATCGGAAAGCGATGCTATATGGTGGGCGCATTGGTTCATCATGCTGCTCTTCATCGTCATTGAGACAGCGCCCGTTTTTGTAAAACTCATTTCGCCGCGAGGCCCGTACGATCACATGCTGAAAATCGACGAGCACAACTACTTCACCAGGGAAGTTGAAGAAGTTGCAAAACAGAACGCGGCAACGAAGGAGCGGAGCGGTACGCTGCCAGAAACGGAACGGTCGTATATCAATGACAAGCTCAATGCTTCCCTGCGGTAACGCATGAACGTCGGAAATTACTTATCTTCACAGTGTCAAATCGCCTGTGAAAAGTAAGTGCATTACAAAGAAAACTCAATACGCAACGCAGCAGTCTGCTGAAGATGTGCTCATTGATCTGTGGATCCGTAATGACTACAACGAAGGGCATGCTCCGATCGCAATCTATAAATGCGATGAATGCGGCGACTTTCATTTCACCTCGCATGGACCCATGAACGAGAGACTGGCAAAAGCTATTACCAGTAACAGGATGAAGATCGAGAAGGAGGCGAGTCGCTGGGCTGATAAATGGAAAGGCAAGTAATAGTTGAATCTACTTCTTTACACGTTTTGCAACATCCTCACGTTTGAGTGAAATCAAATGACCGATTGGCTTATTATCTCTATAAGCAACGACCTTGAAGTTATCAAATGCTTCGGGAAGCGCCACCGGCGTACCAGTGTACAGCAATGAATGTCTCGTTGGCACTGTGTTGTCGGCCGTATAGTAAAACTCAATGTTCTCAACTTCTTTTTCCATTGAAACAACAATTCGGTTATCGCTATTCTTGCGGAACGAGATAATCGGATCATACATCGATGTAGCATGGTTGATGTTCCGATCTTCCATCCATACAAAATGCGCTTCCACCTTTTTTACAAAATTGTTATACGACTTCTTCTCCGATGGTGACCAAAATGTTTCTGCCAACGCCAGTGCGCGTGGATATGTCATGTATTCGACCTGCGCCGATGTCGGAACCTGTTCGGTCCACAGATTTCCCTGTCCTCCGAGAATGAAAGAAGCATCGACACCCCTTGGAACTAAATCATAGTCATATACGGTTTTCAGCCGTGCGATATCATAGATCGGCGGTTCAATCGAAGTTTCGCCCTGACACATATCGAGATAATAAACCGGATTAGGGCTCATGACAACATTCCGTTTTTGGTGCGCAGCTTCTATACCGCCTTTTGCGCCGCGCCAGCTCATCACATCCACACCTGCGGGCAAATCACTTTCGATTATTTCATCCCATCCGATCACCTTTTTATTCTTTGACAATACAATTTGCGAGACACGCTTTGTAAAATATCCCTGCAGGTCAGTGCTATTCTTGATGTTATTCCTTTTCATAAAGGCCTGGACACCCGCATCACGCTCCCAGTATCCTTTGAAGCATTCATCCCCGCCAATGTGGATATATTCAAACGGAAACAGCGAAGCAACTTCGGTAAATACTTTGTCCAGGAAAGTATAAACATTTTCATCTGCCGGGTTCAACGTATTGTCTATGTGCATTGTAAATTTTCCGTTTCCATGCCAGGTGGAAAATGCGGTTCCAGGATTTACCTGGATGGATGTGTCGCGCGTCACACAGAGTTCCGGGTATGAAGCGATAGCCGCCATGCTATGCCCCGGCACGTCAATCTCCGGTATGATCTCAATAAATCGTTCTTTCGCATAAGCAACGATCTCTTTGATGTCATCGTGCGTATAGAAACCTCCCTCTGTTGCTTTCTCACCTGGCTTCGGGGCACTTCGCTCTCCAAAAGTCCCACTGCGGGCTACGCGCCATGCGCCGACTTCCGTGAGTTTTGGCAACGACTTGATTTCGATCCTCCATCCCTGGTCATCTGTTAAATGCAAATGCAGTCTGTTGAACTTGTAACGTGCGAGCTGATCGATGTACTCCAGGACAAACTCCTTTGAAAAGAAATGACGACTTACGTCAAGCATAACACCGCGCCACTTGAATCGAGGTTTGTCATCGATCGTCACAAATGGTAAACGTAAATCTTTTCCTGATATGTTTGCCAGTTGAAGAAGTGTCTGGACGCCGTAGAACAATCCACCTGCATGAGAAGCCCTGATCAAAACTCCGTCATCCATGACGCGAAGCTGGTAGCCCTCTGGTGATATGTTACCGGATGAATCAAGCACAAGTGTAACTCCATTTTTGCCTTTTTCCATGATCACACTTTCGATTCCAAATTGCTGCTGAAGTTCTTGCGCAAGGTACTTTGCGACTTTTTTTACATCGTCATTGCTTCCGGCGATAATCTCAACACCATTTAAAATGAGCGCACCGGATCCGACTGTCATGTACGCCGGCTCAGGAATGATGTTGATCGATTGAGCCTCGACAGGAGCGATGCTACACGCCGTCATGAAGATAAGGCAGAAGATTCTTAGAATGGATCTCATAGATAACTGGTGTTCCCGAAATTATTATTTAAGCGCGTTAACACCTAGTTGTTCAATTTGTTATTTTTCAACATGAATAAAAATGTTGTTGACATCCCTACCGGCGCACTGTTTCAGTTTCATTTCCACTTCATGGCAATCATTGTGATGGTGGTAGCGTTTGCTGTCATAAAAGTTTATTTCCTGGTTTCATTGATCTTACTGACTGTTGGTGGTTTTATCCTCTCAGGCCGTTCCGGTATTCAGGTCGACATGAACAACAACCTATACCGGGAATATCTTTCATTCTTTTTTATAAAATGGGGCAAGTTCTCACCCTTCAACAACATCGAGAAAATTTTTATCAATAGTTCGAAGGTCACGCGCACCATGTACGGACCAATGAGTAATCGTTCTGCTTCATTTACCAATAGAAAATACAACGCGTTTCTGAAGTTTGATGACGGAACCAAGCTCCTTCTCATGAGTAAGGGCAATAAGGATAAACTGCTGCGGAATGTAAAAGTTATCAACGCCCGGCTTAAAACGATAATTGATGATCAAACCGTTGAAGTTGCTTCTTAACAATCCTCTATGAATCTCTATAAGGAAGACGAGGTTTTTTCAGCGCACAACTTTAGCGAAGAGCGCTTTCCGATAGGAGAGTATGAGCAGTGCACTTTTGTTAACTGCAACTTCATGGATGTAGATCTTTCCCGATGCTCGTTTGTCGATTGTCGTTTTGAAGGATGTGATCTAAGCGGTTGCCGTCTCGATAACACCGCATTTAAAACCGTTCATTTCGATCAATGTAAGCTGCTTGGATTAAGATTCGATACTTGTAGCAAAATGCTGCTGTCATTTACATTTTCGAAATCGAACCTGGCGCTATGCTCATTCTATCAGGTAAAAATAAAAGGAACAACCTTTAAAGATTGTTCCCTGAAAGAAGCTGACTTTACCGAGGCAGACGCTTCCGGTGTTGTGTTTGAAGACTGTGATCTTGGCCGTGCGATCTTTGATCAAACCAATCTGGAGAAGGCGGATTTAAGTACCGCTTTCAACTTTCAGATCGATCCCGAAAACGCGAACATTAAAAATGCCCGATTTTCACGAAATACTATCGAAGGACTACTGGCGAAATATAGTATTCGGATTGAATAGTCAACGTTAATGGTGATCCACCGTGATGGTGTATGTCTGCCCGTTGATCGTTACTGTAACGGTGTTATCACATTCTCCATCGCCATAATCAATCACGCGAACTCTTTCATTGTCTCCATCTTCGATTGTCATCGTTATCTCACCTGATGTCCGAACGAATTTGTCCTGTTCCAGGCAGCCCCAGTCCGCGATAATCGGTGTTGTAATGTTGCGGTTAAAGACGATACCTTCGTCGCTTACGCCATCGTAAGAACCTGTGATCTCGAATTTTTCGTTTCCGGGTATTCCATCACCTTCGCCTGCAATCCATGCACGTGTGGTACTTCCGGTAGTCGTGAAAGTTTCTCCACCCGAGAAAATGACTTTAAAATCATTGAGCGTACGCTC
>DASPJN010000047.1:0-22693 GCA_035628595.1 Chryseosolibacter sp. | reverse complement strand
CGAGGCGCTGACGATTACAGATACGTTGACGGTTTGGAATTATTTGTATCACACCTTCATGTCCTATGAGGAGACGATGGGGCAGCGTTTCGTATTTAACGAAGCATACTCGAAATATGTGGAGGAAGGCGATATCATACTACCTGATCTATTGTGGGAGACCCTCGGTTACACAGAGGACGGCGAGATTGAGAAAGTATATAATCAGTACAAACGCCGGATTACATCCGACCTGCTTGCGGACTGGATCACGAAAGCAAAAGAAATCGCGCAGGAAGGTGATTACGATAAGTCGGGGTTGTACATGGCGCATTTATCTGCGCTTGCGCGTTTACACGGTGATAAATCGTTGGAGGCTGAGTCGACTTATTATTTGGCATTGATCAGATACGCAGTTGAAAAGTATGATGAGGCAACGCCATTATTAAAACACGCAGCTGATTTATTTGAAAAAAATAAAGATGTAACAAAGGCAGCATTAGCGTTTTACTACCTGGGGTATTGCACGAATACGCTCGGACAAATTGATGAAGCGATTCAATATCACACGCGCGCATTGGAGTTCCGCGAACAGATTTACAAAACGGATGGCTCCCGCGCTTCTGTACAGGAAGAATTGTATACGTCGCTCAATGCACTTGGAGGAATTGTGTTGAACAAAGGTGATTATCAGAACGCCATCCTTTATTACGATCGTGCGTTAAACGTTGCGGTAGATGCGGCGAACAAAAGCTGGCAGGCATCCTGCCGTTGGAACCTTGGCTACGCATACGGCGATGGGTTGTCACAACCTGCACAGTCGATACCGTACTACCTGAAGGCGATTGAATTGTACGATGGATTGAACGATTCCGCCAGTGTCGTACAAATACTGAGAAATGTTGCTTTGCAATACAATCTCCTGAAAGACTTTGAATCTTCTTTCAGGGCAAGCGAACGTGCAATGTTGCTGGCAAAGAAGGTGAATGACCCGACATCCATCGCGTTGATTACATACCTCACTGCATCAACTTACAAAGAGAGGGGAGACGCTACCCTCGCGATCAGGTATTTCGAAGAAGCTGAAAATGCCTACACGCTTGCGGACAATGTAACTGAGGTGATAAGTATTAAAGAAAAGGCTGCCGGCTTGTACGTGGAGCTGGGTCAGTTTGACCGCGCAATAAAAAAACATGAAGAACGATTATTGTTAGCAACAGATCCTGCAACAAAAGCCGATGCGTATTGGGAGATGGCATACATCAAAGGTGAAAACCAGGACGATCATACAGGCGCGATTGATAGCTATAAAAAATGCGCTGAGGTGTATGCTTCCTTAAATGATACAACGAATTTGAATACGATCTACGCAAATATCGGATTCGATTATCGCGATTTGAATGATTCAACGTCTGCCTATCTGTACCACAAGAAAGGAATCGATCTTACAAGCTCAGGTGCCAATCTAAACAGAAAAGCTTACGCCTTCGACAGAGCCGCGAAAACTTACAGTCATTTCGGTAATTACACGGCTGCTCTCGCGCTGTACGATAAAGCATTTGGAATCTATCGGGATTTGGGTCAGCACAAAGACGCCGCTGTTATTGCTGAGGCGATGGGCGAGGCTAGTAACAAATCGAAAGCATTTGAAAGGGCTGCCGCATTTTTCAAAGACGCTATTGCATTGTATAACCGGGCTGCCGACAAAGCCAATGAAGCAGAGACCTACTGGGACTACGCTTTTACATTGGGCAACAACTTAAGACGGTACCGTGAAGGAATCGATAATTATCACATTGCTTACACCCTTTACATGCAGATCCCTGATTCTGTAAACGCATCCGTCATGCTTTCAAACATTGGCCAAACTTACTGGTCACTGGTGGATTATGATAGCGCCATCGGATATCACCGGAAGGCGATCCATCTCGCTTCGAAAAGCAAGAACATGAAGCAGGTTGCGAAATCGTGGTCAAAGCTTGCAACATTATACACGGAGTCAAATAATCCGGTAGGAACGTTTGAAGCGTTAAAGAATTCGGTCATTGCACTCGAAGTTTTAAACGACAGCGTAGAACTTGCCAACACGTATAACGAAATAGCTAACAGTTATGTGAAAGCCAAGAAATATACGGAGGCATTTTCAAGCTTCGAAAAAGCGCTTGCTATCAGAAAAGCTGGCAAAGACCAGTCACTCGCGTCGTCGACCTTATATGATATGGCGTGGGCTTATTATGATAAAGCAGATTTCAAAAACGCCGAAAAGCTTTATTCGCAATCTTACAACATCCGAAAGGCTATCAACGATGAGGAAGGGCAGGTTTATGCGTTGGCTAATCTAGGGCTCATCGAACAATCCGTCAACGCGGATTACAAAAAGGCAGAAGCGCATCTGAATGAGGCAATCGCCATCGCGAAAAAAATTCAGGATGATTACATTCTCGCTTACTGCCTGGCGCGATTGAAGGGCATCTATCGTTCGCTCGGAAGATCAGCTGAAGCGGATGCACTCAATGAAAACGTTCTCTCCCTGTACAGGAAAAACCAACGGTGGAAGGAGGTAGCCAATACGTTGGTAGATATCGGTTATGACGCGCACTATGTTTATGCTGATCTGAAAAAAGCAATGTCATATTTTGATCAGGCGCAGCAGATGGCGGACACGTTGAATGATAAGCTTGTGCAGGCAGGTATATATTCCGCGAAAAGCAGCGCCTTTCGTGAGACTGGTGAGTTTGAGAACGCTAAGCGGATGGCCGAAAACAGTTTGAAGTTATATCGTGACGTCGAAAATTATTGGGGTCTTGCGGGAACGTACATCGACCTGGGCAACACATATAAGCAGATGTCGGTATACGATTCATCGATTTTCTATCAGCATAAAGCTGATTCGCTGTACCAAACATTAGGACTTGAATATGCCCGACTAGCCCCCCTTGCAAACCTCGGTGAGAATTATGTGTCACAGGGCGATTATCGTAAAGGACTCGAATACTACACACAGTCTTTACAGATCATGCAGAAAGCAGGTGACCTGAATGAAAACCTCGCGATAATAAAAGCGTGTATCGGTGAAGCGCATTTCTATTTGAATGATTATACACAGGCCGAACGCTGGTTAACGGAATCGTTAGAAGTCTGCGAAAAGATTGGTGCAAAACGTGCCAAGGCCGACAACCTGAGCGTGATGGCGCGATTGAAAATAGAAGAAAAGAAATATCCGGATGCGCTTAAGTACCTGAATGAAGGTATTGCGATGAGCAAAGCTTCAGGTATGACTGTTTCTTACCTCACGCACATTCTGCTGCTCGGAAAAGCACATATTGAACAACAGGATTTTGCAAACGCGAAGGCGCCGCTTGAAGAATGTGTAAAACTATCGAGATCAATTGGAAAACAATCAACATTGTGGGAAAGTCTTTATCTGCTTGGCGTTTGGTACAAAAATGCCGGCGACCTGAAAGTAGCGAAAGAACATCTGAAAGAATCAGTCGCAGTTATTGAAAAGATCCGCAACAAAGTTTCCGGTGGAGAAGAGGCCAGAAAGTTATTCTCATCCGATAAGCAAATCGTGAAGGTGTATGATGTTCTCATCGATGTGTTGTTGCAGCTCGGCGAGACCGAAGAGGCCATGAACTACCTGCAAAAGAATAACGAAGACAATCTGAAAGCAAAGTTCAAAGCGTTGGATGTAAAGTTCGAAAACGAAGATCGGCGACGCGCTCTCGAAGAGGAACGGAGTATGAAGTTGAAGCTTGACGGATTGGAGGCGCAGATCGCAAAGGAAAAAAGCATCGCGGGTTCCAGCCAGAACGTCGAGAAGTTAAAGACACTTGAAGGAATTAAGACCATCGCTGAAAGCGAGTACCTGAAATTCATTAATCAACAGATCAATGTTCAGCCTGAATTGTCGCGGTACTTTAACAATAGTGTTCAGCCGACGCAATTCCGGAAATTAAAGAAATACATTCCCGCAGATATGGCGTTATTGTCCTACCTGGTAGGTGAGAATCAAGTGTACATTTTCGTTGCGACTACCGACACTGTCATTGCGAAAATTGTAACAGTGCCCGCAAGTTCCATCAGCAAGAATGTGAACGCAGCGCTGAACATCGCGAAAAATCATCTGGGCGCGTTCCCCTCCATTGGCTTAAAACATTCAGAAGAGGAGAGGAGGACATTTGTGAAGGCACCGGTACAGCAGGATCAGTATGTTCGTCCGTTTGAAGAGCTCTATCACTACCTCATCAACCCGGTGAGCGCCGAGATTGCTGGCAAAAAACGATTAGGCATTATTCCAACAGGAACATTGAATTACATTCCTTTTCAGTTGCTGGCAAAGACCGTCAACGGCAACAAAGTTAGCTTGCTGGCAAACCAGTTCTCGATTTTTTACACGAGTTCCACCGACATGCTTTTCCGGTTAGTGGAGGACGAAACGCAGGCAATTAATATACTCGCCTTTGGAAACCCAGATAAGACATTACCGTCAACCGAAGTAGAAGTGAACGACATCAAGACGGTGTTCCCAAATACCACCGTTTTTGTTCGCGATGAAGCCACCGAAGACAAAGCGAAATTCGCGGCCGAAGAATTCAATGTCATGCATTTCGCTACGCACGGAAATCTCGATTACGAAGACTTCAGCCAGTCATTTTTAACGATGGCTGGAAATCCTGAAATGGGTGAAGACGGACGTTTGACACTGGAGGAGCTCTGGGGGATGGATGTAATGAATCACCTGAACATTGTTGTGCTTTCCGCATGCCAGACGGCTGTGACGAAAGGTTCACACGAAAGCTCTCCTGTAAGTCCGGCCAGTGGCTTTCTGCAAAATGGCGTGAAGTCGGTTATCGCCACATTATGGAAAGTTGATGATGAGGCCACGTCGATACTCGTGTCAGATTTTTATCGAAACCTGAAGTCGATGGATGCAGTCGACGCATTGCGTTCAGCGCAGGTTTCACTTTCTCAACAACCAAAATATTCTCATCCATACTATTGGGCAGGGATAGTACTTTTGGGCGACTGGCGATAGAGATGTCCTTGAACGAATTTATTGAAAAGATTAATCAGTGGAGCGCAAGCAGAACGCCATTCCTGTTTTTGATTGATTTCGAAATGCAAAAGCCCGTTGCGTTTAGATTGTCAGATGTCTCGCATAACGACATACTGTTCGATATTAACGGTGTAACAAATGCGAAGCATAGCGGGCATGCCGGACTAATCGAGTTGCAGGCGGCGCCGATTGCGTTCAAAGCCTACGAAAAAAAATATCGAACGGTTGAACGCGCGATCCACCGGGGGGATTCGTATCTCACGAATCTCACAATTAAAACTCCGGTCACGGTGAATCTTTCGCTCGAAGAAATATTCAGAAGCAGCAGGGCGCGTTATAAGATCTTGTATAAAGATTCGTTTACGGTTTTTTCACCGGAGATATTTGTGAGGGTTATTGATGACAAAATTTTTTCTTTTCCCATGAAAGGAACGATCGACGAGGCATTTCCAGACGCACGCAACGTGATATTGAACGATAAGAAAGAGCTGGCCGAACATGTCACCATCGTCGACCTGATTCGAAATGATTTAAGCATTGTGGCAGATCAGGTAACTGTTACCGATTTTCGGTATATTGAAAAGATCAAAACTACCGCAAAGACCCTTTTACAAGTCAGTTCAAAAATTGAAGGTATCATCAAACGTGATTTCGCAAATCAACTTGGTTCGTTAATTGTAGCGTTGTTGCCGGCTGGCTCGGTTTCTGGTGCACCCAAAAGGAAAACAGTCGGGATTATTGAAACCGCGGAAAACGAACCACGCGGTTACTACACCGGCGTCTGTGGCATCTTTGATGGTAAAAACCTGGATAGCGGCGTTATGATCCGATATATCGAAAAAGTCGGAGATGACTTTTACTACAGAAGTGGCGGTGGCATAACGGCTCTCAGCAGTTGTGAAAAAGAGTATCAGGAAACGATTGATAAGATCTATGTCCCTCTTGCTTGAATCGATCAGACTGGAAGATGGAAAATTCGAGAACCTTTTTCATCATGAGCAACGGATGCACCGCTCGCTGCAGATGCTCTGCGGCGATAACGAACACTTCGATCTTGAGAAATTCCTTAGTGATTTGAATGTGCCACAAGTCGGGTTGTATAAATGCAGAATCGTATACGATGACCGCACAAAGGAAGTTGAATTTCTACCTTACGTATGGAAAAACGTTACAACGCTAAGGCTGGTGGAACACGACCGTGTATCCTACGAATTTAAATTTAACGACCGGCGGCAGATTGATAGACTTTTTCAGCTTCGAAAAGAATGCGATGACATTTTGATTGTTAAAAGAGGGATCGTCACCGATAGCTCCTTTGCCAATATTGCGTTTAGGCGAGAAAATAAATGGTATACGCCGTGGTCACCCTTGCTAAAAGGTACCTACCGGCAGAAGTTAATTGACCAGAACTTGTTGGTTCCTGAAGAAATCAGACGACAGGATATTTATTCATTTGATACATTTAGACTGTTAAACGCTATGTGGCGCTTCGACGGACCAGAGCTAAGTGTTAGTAACATTGTAAAAAACTAGATGAGATCCATTCTTGTTACCATTTTTGTGTTCTCTTGCCTTTGTGCCTTTGCGCAGTCCTCCCTAAGTACCAGATCAAAGAAGGCAATTGAACTGTACACGGAAGCAGACAACTACCGGGTACGAGGACAGTATAGTCAGGCGATTACGCTTTTAAAGCAGGCTATCGATAAGGATAAAGATTTTGTTGAAGCCTACTATCGCATGGCGATTACGTATATGTCGAGCAAAGATTACAGCAATGCTTTGAAATTTTTCGAAGACGGGCTGGCTCTGACAACCGATCCA
Organism: Chryseosolibacter sp.; assembly: GCA_035628595.1. Taxonomy (GTDB): domain Bacteria; phylum Bacteroidota; class Bacteroidia; order Cytophagales; family Cyclobacteriaceae; genus Chryseosolibacter. The sequence continues at coordinate 15,834 of DASPJN010000047.1, read as the reverse complement.
AAAAAACAAAAGGTATTCTGGTTCGACCTGGCCGAGCTGTATTTTATCAGCGGTTCATACGCGAAGGCCGAAGAGACAATTCAAAAATTTCTAAAAGTAGAAGTTTCCAACCGACAGAAGATAGATCGCGCAAAGCAACTGCTTGCGAATGTTCAATTTGCCCGAGATAATCAGCGGTTTACAGCAGACTACCGGCAGAAAATTCTAAGCGACACCGTCAATCGGTTTTATATGCAATACTTTCCCGTACTAACAGCTGACCAAACGCAACTCATTTTTACCCGACGGGAAGGTTTTTCGGATGAGTATGATGAAGACCTTGTTGTCTCACGCAAGGATTCAACCGGCAGGTGGTCGGAACCAGAATCAATCTCCAAAAACATTAACTCCGCGCTCAACGAGGGTACCTGTACGGTTTCCGCTGACGGAAGAAAGATAATCTTCACCTCGTGTAGCGGACGTGAGGGCTTCGGAAGCTGCGACCTGTATGAAAGTGAGAAGATCGGCGAAGAATGGACTGAACCACGCAACCTGGGTATTGCAGTAAATTCGGCCGAATGGGAGTCCCAGCCGTCACTTTCGGCCGATGGCCGCACATTGTATTTTGTGTCCGACCGTAAGGGTGGACTTGGCCGTCGTGACATCTGGGTTTCCGCGCTGAATAGTAATGGAAAATGGTCACGCGCCAGGAATCTTGGTAAGCCGGTTAACACAATTTACGATGAGATCTCGCCATTCATCCATGTAAACAACCAAACGCTGTACTTCGCCTCGAATGGATTGATTGGATTTGGTGGCTATGACCTGTTTTTCTCTGAACGGGATTCAAGCGCGCAATGGAGTGATCCAAAGAATATCGGGGCGCCTGTTAATACATATGAAGATCAGTTTTCGCTCTTCATCACGGCGGATGGAACGAAGGGTTACTACTCGCACGAAGAATCCGGAAAGGGCAATTCACGAAGCCGGATCATTGAAGTATCCATTCCAGAACAAAACCGTATCAGGTTACGCAGCAATTATGTTTATGGCGTCGTGCGCGACAAAGAAACGCGCGAACCACTGAAGGCCAGGATTGAATTGATCGACATTAACAAAAATGAGATCCGGTCGCTCGTTTACGCAGACTCCCTCACGGGCAAATACCTTATTGTGCTCACGCAAGGTTCGGAATATGCATTGTATGTTAACAAGCGATCATACTTGTTTGAAAGCGTAAACTTCAACTACTCGCAGGTAACGGATTTTCAACCGATCAGACTTGATATAGACTTGCAGAAGGTGCGTATCGGATCAATTGCAATATTGAAGAATATCTTTTTCGATCTCGACAAATATATCTTAAAAGAAAAATCAGTAACTGAATTGCAAAAAGTGAAACGTTTTCTCGAAGAAAACCCGGAAGTGAACATTGAGATCAGTGGCCACACTGATAACACCGGATCGCCAGCCTATAATCAGGACCTGTCTGAAAAAAGAGCACTGGCAGTGGTAAATTTTCTGTCTGAAAATGGCATTGCAAGGAACAGAATTTCTTTCAGGGGATATGGTTCGACACAACCAGTCGCAAGCAATTCGACTGAAGAAGGACGGGCGAAAAACCGCAGGATTGAATTCCGTCTAACCAATTGAACCGGCTGAAAATCACCCATTTTATCTGACTTTACCCCTTCATGGGGGATATTTTCACGCAATCCATACGAAATTTTGAGTGAGTTGTCTTTTGTACTTTATTATTTTGTTATAAGTTTGGTCTTTAGTTTAAACTTTCATTAACCTAACTTTTACGTATGAAGAGAATTCTACTACTATGCTTAACAGCAGTGTTCACACTCGCGAGTGCCGAGGTGTGGGCACAGGAGAGGACGGTCTCTGGACGCGTTGCATCCGCTGAGGATGGAACTCCGCTCCCGGGCGTGAACGTAGTTCTCAAAGGAACTACTAACGGTACCGTTACCGATGCAGACGGAAATTACCGTCTAAACGTACCTCAGGAAGGTGGCGTTTTAGTTTTCACTTTCATTGGCTTGCAGAGCCAGGAAGTTGAAATCGGAACAAGAACATCTGTTGATCTGCAAATGACTTCCGACATCACACAGCTCTCTGAAGTTGTCGTGACAGCTTTCGGTATCGAGAAAGAAAAGAAAGCTGTGGGTTACGCGGTGCAGGACGTGAAAGGTGACCAAATCACTGTAGCACGTGAAGCCAACCTGGTTAACTCACTGGCAGGTAGGATTGCAGGTGTTCAGATCACGAACGCTTCTGGTGCTCCCGGAGCTTCTTCCAGGATTGTATTGAGAGGTGCATCTTCGCTTACCGGAAATAACCAGCCGCTTTTCGTTGTAGACGGCATTCCGATCAACAACGAGAACTATGGTAATGTTGTTGATGGTTACGGTGGGGCAGATCGTCCAAACGGTGCTGCGGAAATCAACCCTGATGATATTGCTTCAATAAGCGTGTTGAAAGGCCCTAACGCTGCAGCACTTTACGGTTCACGTGGATCGAACGGTGTTATTGTGATCACAACTAAATCTGGCAGAGGCACTAAAGGCATTGGCGTTGCGGTGAACTCTTCAGCTACGTTTGAAAATCCATTGAGACTTCCTGATTACCAGAACTCTTATGGCGGAGGTTATGATGAATATTTTTACAGGTATATCGATGGTTCGAGTGGTTCTGGTGGCGCGGATGAAAGCTGGGGACCTCCTTTGGACCGGGGCCTTGAATTCGTTCAGTGGGACTCATATAAGGTAGGCGGGGCGCCGCTTCCGTGGGTTTCAAGACCAGACAACGTGAAAAACTTCTTTGAAACAGGTAAGACTTTCCAGAACAGCGTCGCTTTGACGGGTGGAAATGATAAGGCTGATTTCAGACTCTCAGTTGCTGACTTCGATCAAAAAGGTATGTTGCCTTATTCTGAATTCAAAAGACAGAATTTCTCATTAAATTCCGGATTGAATTTGACGGAAAAATTCCGTTCACAGATTAGTGTCAGCTACATTAAGTCACAATCTGACAATCTTTCTGGTACTGGTTATGATAACAATAACCCGATGCAGCAGTTTACCTGGTTCCAACGCAATGTTGATCTTGAGGCGCTAAAGGATTTCAATAACTTGCCATTAGCCGCTGAAGGAACCAGTGCGGCGGGAACGCCAATCAATTGGAACACCAACTACAACAACAATCCATACTGGGTGCTAGCCAATAACACGCAAGGCTTTGTAAAGGACCGTATCATGGGTAACGTAAGCCTGAACTATGAGTTTACGGATTGGTTATCGTTGTCAGCTAAGACTGGTACAGACTACTTCACAGATATTACTGAATCTAAAAGAGCTGTCGGTAGTAATGATTTTCCAAATGGAAACTATTTCGAGATCGATAGAACTTTCCAGGAAACCAACTCAAGCGCCATGCTATCACTGAACCGTGATCTGACAACAGACTTCAAACTTGGCGCTAGCGCCGGTGTGAACTTTATGCGTCAGACCTATAGCAGGAATACAATGGAGGCTCCAGAGTTGGAAATTCCAGGCGTTTATAACCTGGATAACTCAAAAGTTGCCGTTGAAGCTGAAACTTATGAAGAAGAGAAAGAGATCCACAGTGTTTACGGTCAGTTAGAACTTTCTTATAAAGACTATTTGTTCCTGACTGCAACGGGTAGAAATGACTGGTCAAGTACACTCCCGGCTGGCAATAATTCATACTTCTATCCGTCTGTTTCATTGGCTGCAGATGTTACATCAATGCTTGGATTACAGTCTGAAGCGATCAGCTATGGTAAGGTGAGAGGAAGCTGGGCAGCAGTTGGCTCAGACACAGATCCATACAATACGCAAAACGTTTATGCGTTTTTCGATCCTTGGGGTGGATCTCTGATTCAGCCAACGGTTAGCAATGAACTGGCAAACCCTTCGTTGAAGCCGGAATCTGTAGAGTCACTTGAATTTGGCGTTGAACTTGGATTGTTGAGCAATAGACTGAATTTTGAATTTACTTACTATGACAAGACGTCAAGTGATATCATTGTACCAGTGACTGTGTCAGGTGCGACAGGTTATACATCAATGAGGAAGAATGCCGGTGAGATGAATAACAAGGGTATCGAGGTTACACTTGGTGGTACTCCTGTAAGCGTCAGCAACGGATTTAAATGGGATGTTCAGCTCAACTTTGCTAAAAACGAAAACACCGTTGTTAAGCTCGACGAGGGACTGGAAGGTCTTCAGTTAGGCGTGTACTGGAACGCGCAAACAATGGCGAGAACCGGACTACCTTACGGCGTTATTTTCGGAACGGACTTCCAACGTGCTCCTGACGGAAGCATCATCCACGAAAATGGAGTTCCATTGCGCGACAACACAAACAAAGTGTTGGGCAATGTGAACCCTGATTGGATGGGTGGTATCAGCAATACATTCGAATACAAGGGCGTTAGTCTGAACGTGTTGGTGGATGCTAAAATTGGAGGTGATGTTTACTCGATGACCAACGCATGGGGTCGTTATGCCGGTGTGTTGGAAGAAACACTTATTGGAAGACAAACAGGTATCATCGGAGACGGTGTTAAAGTTGTCGGAGAAGATGAGTCAGGAAGCCCAATTTATGCGCCAAACGATGTCACTGTTGGTGTTCAGACGTATAACCATGCAGCTTTTGGTAACAGCATAGTGGCCGGATCCGTCTTTGACGCGTCTTATGTGAAGCTTCGTCAGGTATCGCTGGGATACAGCTTGCCAAAGAGTGTGATCGGTGGGACACCATTTAGCAAAGTAACATTCTCCGTTATTGGAAGAAACCTCGCGTTGTTATACTCTAATGTCCCTCATATCGATCCTGAAACAGCCTTCGGAAACGGTAATGACACGCTGGGTATGGAGCATGCTCAATTGCCTAGCTCAAGGAGCATTGGTTTTAACCTAAATCTTACGTTATAATCATTAACTGCTGGAAAATGAAATTTAGAAATATAAAGAAATATGCGATTGCCCTCATGAGTGTGGCATTCGTCGCAGGATGTACATCAGATTTCGAAGAGATGAATCAGAACCCGAACGGTCCTGTAGTCATTCCTTCCTATCTGCATCTTCCATCTATCATGGAGGCAACTGCGGATCAATTATACAGCACCTTCAATGGTGGCGATATGGGAGCGACCTGGGTTCAGCACTGGGCAAAGGTTCAGTACAATGACGAAGAGCGGTACAGCCCTCGTGTTACTTCCATTAATAGCTGGTGGAACTTGTTATACGCCAGGCCGTTACAGGATTCAAGAAAAATGAAGGAATTCGCAAGAAACGAAGGCAACCAACAGATTGTGGGTGTAGCGTTAATCTGGGAAACCTATATCTTTAGCTTGCTAACAGATACATTTGGCGATATTCCTTTTACGGAAGCCTTGAAAGGTGAGCAGGGAGTTACACTTCCGACGTATGACAGACAGCAGGATATCTACCCTGCCCTGGTTGATTCATTGGAATCTGCTGTTGCCTACCTTGGCGGTACTGGAACAATCCCGGCAGCGAACGACGTCATGTACGGCGGCGACGCTTCGAAGTGGATTAAATTTGCAAATTCACTTCGTTTCCGACTGTTAATGCGTATGTCTGCAAAGGTGGATGTTAATGCGGATCTTCAGGCTTTGGTAAACGAAGGAAATATGTTTTCTTCGAACGAAGACAACGCACAGCTCAATTATCTTGGCCAGAATCCAAACGCCAATCCTTTATGGAACACGATTGTATTTACAAACCGTCTCGAGTGGAGAATTAATGAAACACTTGTAACTGTAATGCAGGGATTGAACGATCCACGCCTAGAGGTTTACGCGCAGCCGAACGATGCTGATATCATTAGGGGTGCTGCTCCCGGCATCGAAGAACCAACAACAAAGGGGTATGATTTTGCAAATACATCCATGCTTGGAGAATATTTTCTTCGTCCAAATACCCCAGCGGTGTTCATGGATTATGCTGAACTGAACTTTTTACTTGCTGAAGCAGCGAATAAGAATATGATCAGCGGCGGCGATGCGGCTGAGGCGGCCTATTATAACGCGGGTGTTACTGCGTCATTTGACACTTACAATGGCGTTGAAGTTGAAAGCGGGGAGATATTCATTTCCGCATCGAGTTATCTTGCGACGCCGGCTGTTGCTTACGATCCATCTGAGGGCTTAGTGCTTATTAATACTCAAAAATGGATAGCGTTGTACGGCCAGGGTATTGAAGCTTGGACAGAATGGAGACGTACACAGCTACCTGCATTAGACCCAGCAATAGATCCGATCGGTATCAACGAGATTCCATCACGGTACTATTACCCATCCGATGAGCAATCGCTGAATTCTACCAATTATGCTGCTGCAGTCGCTGCAATGGGTGCTCCTGATGTGTTGACAACTCCTGTTTGGTGGATGGAGTAATTTTTTAACTATTAATAAACTGATATGAAGAGAATATTTAAATACGCATATATCACAGCACTGGCGTTGGCATTTTCATGTAACAACTCAGATGATGTTGTTACTGAGAACGCAAAGGAGGGCGGTCTTTTGGAAGCTGCTTCGTCTTCTGTAAACTATGTTGTCGGTAATCCCGAAGGGCCCTATCCGATTGGCTTTTTTGTCAGACAGGGTGATGTGAAGACAACAGAGGTACGCTTGTACAAATCGTTTGTTACAACAGAGACATGGACTGAAATCGTGGATGGCGAGGAAGTTGAAAAGGATAGTACGTTCACGTCTAATGAGGTTCTTCAGGAAACCTTTAACATTTCTAATATGGAGAGCCACCACATTTCAACTGGTTACTCATTTGAACAGTTGACTGAGGGATTGCAGGTTGCTAGTCGCATGGCTGGTCCAACTGATCTTCCAAATGATGATGGCGAGTTCACCATTGGTGACCGCTGGGTATTCAGAGTTGAGTCGGTGTTGGAGGATGGCAGAGTGGTGCAGCAGGCTGCTCCGGTAAACGTTTCAGTTTCAACTCGCTACGCCGGAACTTATCGTGCAGTTGCTGGTGCCTACTATCGTATTGGTGTGCTCACCTACGTGACTTCCGATTGGCCAGATGAAATTGTAATCGAGTCAGTCGATGCAACCACTTATCGTCAGATAGATTACTGGAGCGCGTTTCCGGATAACGAATTTTTGTTCCAGATTATCGACGGTCAAATCACTTATCCTGACGATCAAATTATCAATGCGTATCCTATGATAACATGTGAGAGCGATCCTTCGCTATTTGTTGCTCAAGCCAATTGTGGAGATAGCAATTATGTTATTAACGATGACGAGACCGGTAAGGATAGACTTGTTATGACGAATGGATACTTAACGACCGGAACATCAGCTGACGGTCCTCGCGTTATGTATCAGGTTTTAGAAAAGATCGTTAACTAAGAACCCCAAACAGAATGAATAAGCATTTTAATAAATTTATGATTGCAGGCTTTTCTCTCATGGCATTTGCCTGCGATAAGGACGATTTGACCGGGGATAGCATGCTAACCCCAACCAATCCAACTGTTAGCGTTGAAATTGAGGATGCTGATGTATCTTTCTCTGAAAGGGACAGTACCTTTACGTATACCATAACGCTCAGCGAACCGCAGATAACTGACGTTGCGGTAACAGTGAAGCAAGTTGGCGGTGACGCGACGCTGGGTGAAGACTTTACCCTTGGCAGCAGCGTCGTAATCATTCCGGCAAACGCGACCACTGCTGTTGCAAGTGTTTCAGTTCTGGGCGATGACATTCCCGAAGGAACTGAGACCTTCACAATTCAGATTGGAGATGAAGCCACCGGAAATGCTTCTATCACACCTCAGACTATTGAGTTCACGATTAGTAACAGTTCGGAATCGGATTTAGCATTGCACATGAGCTGGGATTCTGAATATTACGATGCATCAGGTACGGAAGTCGCGCCAACTGATGTGGCTGATATGATACTCTATATCACGGATGCGGACGGTAATGTTCTTCCTGATGGTCCAGATGAAGGAACGGCGCCAGATGGCATTGTCGATGGTGCAGGTTTTGAAGACTTTGTGCTTGATGAGAGTTTCCCTGATGGGGAGTATCTCGTCAAGGCAGGTATTTTTAGCCGCATTGATGCCGGTGAACTGGGTGAGCCTCCTCTATTAGACATTTTACTGGAGTTCACGCAACCAGGTGTAATTGAACCAACAACAATTCGGTTCGTCGAGGCATTTGATACTGAATTGGTTTGCTCAGGGAATCGGTTCACAATTGCTTCCATTACCAAAATGGGCACAACCTACACAGTTGAAGAAATAGGAGCTGCAGCCCTGCCGGCAGTAGTTCCGTTTGTAGGGACGCACAGCGGAGTTGATGGGAATATTGATGGTCTTAATTATCCTGCGCCTGGTCATGCCGAGGTTGCACTTACCGGCGGAGTTTATACAATTGAAGGACTTAATGAGAGTTTCATGGTAAATGTTTGGGGTGAAACAATCGAGAACAGAGTTCCGGTTGAACTAACTATCGATGCCGAAGGCAACATAACTATTGAAGAGCAATATATCTTCACAACGCTCTATGATGGTGATTTGTACGATTACACTATTTATGGAACCGGCAAATTATTGGATGCTTGCGGTACGATGGAACTCAATTACGAAATGAGCCAGGATGGATTCCTCGTTGGAGAATGGCTCCACGCTAACGGTTACATGAGTGACGAGCTATTCAAGGCTACTCTAAGCCTTGATTAAGATGTTGTTATTTTGATTTAAAAAAAGCTGCCTTGAAAAAGGCAGCTTTTTTTTGAACGGTCGGGTTTGAACTTTAAACTGCTATTCGTTATAACATTTATTTGTAACTTTGACTTTAAATATCTAATTACAATGAAGAAGACCATCACAATAACTTGCTTAATTTTAGCAACGTTTCAATTATCGACCGCACAAAACACAATGATCGGCGGAAATCCCGCAAAAGGTATAGATATGAATACCGCTCCGTTTGGAATTGTCTCGGCGTTTGGTACAGCTGAAAAGGTAACAACAGGATCAAAATATTTGTACGATAATTGGAAAATTGGTACCATTCAGCTTCAGCAAGGCGAGATCAAAAATTGCCCTGTAAACATAGACCTCAAAAACCACGTCATCGAAATGAACACCGACAATGGTGTTCGCGTACTGGCTGTTTCTCGTATTGAGAGATTGGTAGTCGGATTGCCAAACATTGATCAACAGGTTTTCGAAAACGCAAAGAAATACAATGGAGCTCAGGCTCAGATTGCCGGATTGGTGGAGGTTTTGGTTAATAACGAGACTACTTTGCTGAAGTATAACTATAGTTTTGTAAGAGAAGGTGATTATAACGCGGCCCTCGCCATGGGAAATAACGAGACTAAACACGTTTTGAAGTCAAAGTATTTCTTGCACAAAGAGGGGAAACTGGTTGAGATTCCGACTAGCCGGAAAAAATTCATAAAGAATTTTCCAGACGCGTCTCAGAAAAAAATACAAAATTTCTTCGACGAAACGAGATTGAATTTAAAGAAACAGGATGACTTAATTGCTGTTTGCGAATTCATTAACGATAAGAAGCTGACATTTTAATTTCGTCCGTTCTAAAACCCAGTTTCCTGACTGGGTTTACTATTGCCTTTCTTTATGATCTTCGTCTCCCGTAAAGAGCATTTTAATGCAGCGCATAAGCTGTATAATCCGGATTGGAGTAAAGAGAGAAATATTGAGGTCTTTGGTCCGTGCGCGAATGAGAACTGGCACGGACATAATTTCGAACTTATCGTCACGGTAAAAGGAAGACCTGACCCGAATACTGGTTTTGTGGTCGACCTGAAAAAGCTCAGCACAATGATTCGGCAGGAAGTGATCGATAAACTTGATCATAAAAATCTAAACGTTGACGTCGATTTCATGCAGGGAAAGCTCGCCAGTTGTGAAACGCTCGTTGTTGAGATTTGGAAAATCCTGCAACAGCATCTTCCTGCTGTAACAAGCTACGGCCAGTTACACGCCATCCGCCTTTACGAAACACCACGTAATTACGTTGAGTATTTCGGCGAATAACCGCACTTTTGCACCATGCGTTATTACATCATAGCAGGCGAAAGGTCTGGTGATCTCCATGCAGGTAATCTCATTCGTTCATTAAAATCATTCGACCACACGCCGCAAATGCGTGGAATCGGTGGTGACCAGATGAAGTCCGAAGGAGTTGATCTCATTATTCACTATGGTAATCTCGCCTTTATGGGACTGTGGGAGGTTATTGTGAATCTGAGAACGATTTCACAATACCTGAAAGAATGCAAATCTGATATTCTTTCATATAAACCTGATGTCGTTATCCTCGTTGACTACGGCGGTTTCAACACGAAGATCGCAAAGTTCGCGAACGAGAACGGCATTAAAGTATTCTTTTACATCACGCCAAAGGTTTGGGCCTGGCATCAGCAACGCGCGGTGACGTTAAAACGTGTTGTCGATCGAATGTTTGTGATTCTGCCGTTCGAGAAAGATTTTTTTAAAAAATTTAACTGGGAGGTAGACTATGTCGGCAATCCAGTACTTGATGCTATAAAAGCGCACTTAAAGGATTTAACCTTTACATCGAGGTACGGCTTTGTAAATGATCGACCAATCGTAGCATTACTCCCCGGTAGTAGACGCCAGGAGCTGAAAACGATCCTGCCGTTAATGGCGGATACCGTTAGTCTGTTTCCGCATATTCAATTCGGTCTTGCGACGGTAGACAATATTGAAACCGGGGCTTACGATATCATGCGGAATAAGCCAAATGTTACGTTCATTGAGAATGATACATACAATCTTCTTCTTCATTCGCGCGCTGCCGTTGTCACTTCCGGAACAGCCACGCTTGAGACAGCACTACTGCATGTGCCCCAGGTCGTAGTGTATAAAACGAGCGCGGTAACTTATCATGTTGTGAGGCGGATCATAAAAGTGGGATTCCTTTCCCTTGTCAATTTAATCGCCGGTAAAAAGGTAGTGACCGAATTGATTCAGTCAGAAGCGAATCCTCGTCAGCTGAAGGATGAACTGACGCTTTTATTAAATGAAGGTCAGCGAAGGACCTCGATCCTTGAAGAGTATAACAAAATCTACAAGCTGCTGGATATCGGATCAGCATCGGAAAACGCCGCCCGGCTCATGTGGAAATACCTGAATGAAAAACCAGAAAGTATTTAAGCGACTTTCAGCTTACTGTACTGAGACTTACTGAACTTCTCTTCCGCGTAAGCGCGATTGATAACAAGTTTTTCAGATCCCTTTTCCGAGGGAAGCTCGAACATCGCATCGTTAATGATCGCTTCACAAATGCTTCGTAATCCGCGTGCTCCAAGTTTAAAGTCCATTGCGCGTTCAACGATGAATTCGATCGCGCCTTCCTTAAATTCCAATTCAATGTTCTCCATTTCGAACAGCTTCTTGTACTGTTTCACCAATGCGTTTTTCGGTTCGGTGAGAATGCTGCGAAGCGTGGCTTTATCAAGCGGATTCAGGTAAGAAACAACCGGTAAACGTCCGATTAATTCCGGAATGAGGCCGAAGCTCTTGAGATCCTGAGCTGAAATGAATTGCAATAAATTATCCTTATCAATATCCCCGGGATGCATTCCGTCAGCGCCCGCTACAAAGCCCAACGGCCGGGTGTTTAGCCTGTTGCCGATGAACCTGGAGATCCCTTCAAACGCACCGCCGCAGATAAACAAAATGTTCTCGGTGTTCACTGTGATCATCTTCTGATCAGGATGTTTACGACCACCTTGTGGTGGGACGTTTACCGCCGTTCCTTCAAGGAGTTTCAGTAATGCCTGCTGCACACCTTCGCCGCTTACATCGCGGGTGATAGAAGGGTTATCTGACTTCCGGGCAATCTTGTCGATCTCATCAATATAAACGATACCCCGCTCAGCAGCCTCGACATTATAATCTGCCGCCTGCAACAACCGTGTTAAAATACTTTCAACGTCTTCCCCTACATAACCGGCTTCGGTCAACACCGTTGCATCAGCGATACAAAACGGAACCTGCAGAATTTTCGCAAGTGTTCTTGCGAGATAGGTTTTTCCGGTACCGGTTTCCCCCACCATAATGATGTTCGATTTCTCGATCGTAACGTCGTTATCGAGCTTTCGCTGCATCAAACGCTTGTAATGATTGTAAACGGCTACAGACATTACTTTTTTAGCCTCGTCTTGCCCGATGACGTATTCGTCAAGAAACTTCTTGATCTCCCGTGGTTTAACCAGCTTGAAATTGGGTGAGAAACCTGCCTCGGTTTTGCTTTTCTTTTCTTCCAGCAGAATCTGGTTTGCCTGCGTCACACACTTATCACAGATATGAGCATGTATTCCCGAGATCATCAGGTCTACATCCTTCTTACTTCTTCCACAAAACGAACACGTTACTTCTGCCATATGCTGTGATATTAAAAAACGAATACCGAAATGCCGGAGATGCTGTAAAAGTACAGATTTCCCGGCACTTCGGTATCATAAACCGGTAATGCTAATTCTTAGTTCTTTTTGCGTTCCAAAACCTCGTCAATTAGCCCGTATTCCTTCGCTTCAAGCGCACGCATCCAGTAGTCGCGGTCGGCATCTTTCTCGATCTTTTCATATTTCTGACCGCTTTGTTTAGCCAGGATATTGTAAAGATCTTTTTTCACCTCAAGTGTCTGCTTCAACGAGATCTCCATATCCGAAGCCTGGCCTTGCATACCACTCATTGGCTGGTGAATCATAATACGCGAATGCGGAAGGCTGGACCTTTTCTTTGTCGCGCCTGCAGCTAACAACACGGCACCCATTGAAGCCGCCAGGCCGGTGCAAATAGTGGCTACGTCAGGGTTTACATATTGCATCGTGTCGTAGATACCCAGACCGGCATAAACCGACCCGCCCGGGCTGTTGATGTACATGATAATATCTTTCTTCGGATCTGACGATTCCAGGAAAAGAAGTTGCGCAGTAATCAGGTTAGCGATCTGGTCGTCGATACCCATTCCAAGGAAAATGATTCGGTCTGAGATCAGGCGGGTGAAGACATCTATGGCGCGAAAATTCCCTGGACGCTCTTCAATCACATACTGGGTCATGTTCTGGATTTGCTGAGCATAACCATCGATCGTGTTGCCGCTCATACCGAGATGATGGACAGCATACTTGCGGAATTCATTATTATAGTTCATAATTTATAGGAATTCAGTTAGTTACGAGTTGGGCTTCTTTTGTACCGGACAATCTTAATTATAGTGCAATTAAAATACAAACGCTGGCCGCGTATAAATGAAAATGGTTTCAGCATTATGGTGCTAAAACCATTGACGTAGTGCTTGTAAAATTATTGTACCAGCTGGTTAGCCGATGTAACTACCGGACTCCGAAGAAAATCCGGCTTTCGTAGTCGATTTAGTGCTTGTGCTCTTCAACGATTTTTTTGAATTCATCAACGCTAACCTTTTTCTCGTTCAGGGTAATCTTTTCTTTTACGAGATTCACGATCTTCTCACCACGAAGTTGATTGTATAGCTTCATGAAATTCTGACCATTCTCATTTTGAAGATAGTTGTCGGCAATGGCGTCCATGCGATCTCCTAATTGTTCGGCGAAGGCCTGTCCTCCGAACTGAGACAGGATCAGATCTTTGGCCTTGTTTCGAACCTCGTCGGCTTCTACTTTGATGGCGTTGTCTTCGGCAATCTTCGTTTTGATCAAATCCCATTTCAAACCTCTGACATAATCTTTGTACTCCTTCTCGATAACTTCGTCTGTAAGTTCGCCCTTGCTGGAAACCTTCAACCAGTTTTTCAGGAAATCATCCGGGATGTTAATGCTTGTGTTTGCGATGAAATAGTCTTCAATGTTGTGATCCAGGAAATGATCTGTTTCACGCTTGTAATTCTCAGCAACCGTTTCTTTTACTTTCGTAACGAAAGCTTCCTCAGTGTTTACGGCTTCTTTTCCAAAAACTTTATCAAACAGTTCCTGGTTTAGTTCCGCAGGCTCAGTCCGGCTGATAGTCGCAATTGTGAATGAAAATTCACCATTAATGTCTGCATCATTTTCTAAAGCGCCTGTGAGTTGAACACGAACTTCCTTATCAGGGAAAGCCTTTTCAATGTCAAATACCACGACGTCGTCTTTCTTTTTGCCGGTGAAATTCTTCTGCTCCTTTTTGTCAACTTTTTCAATGGCAATGAAAGCATGTTCTTTCTTAACCACGTCATCTTTTGATACCAGTTCACCGTAAAGGTTATCGCCATCTTCGCTGGTCTCCGGGTACGATACATTACCGAATCGTTTCTTCAGATCTGACAAGGTATCGTTAATAACTTTCTCATCGACCTCAATTTTGTACGATGTCACTTTTGCTTTGGATGACAGGTCATAAGAAAAATCTTCAACCATGCCTATCTGATATTCGAATTCAAAATCTTTCTGGCCTTCCCAGTCAATATCACGGGTTTTATCATGATTCGGCAGCGGATCGCCGATGATCTTCAGTTTATTTTCCTTGATATAATCCGAGAGCTTATGCGAGAGTAAATGATTGATCTCGTCAACGAGAATTGATTTACCGAACATCTTTCTGATAACACCTGACGGAACTTTTCCCTGTCTGAAGCCTTTGATGTTGGCCTTGCGGGCGTAATCCTTTACTTTTTCTTCAACATGTGGTTGATAATCACCTTCGGTTAATTTAATTTTAATCAGGCCCTCGGTGTTGTTTTTTTTGTTGAGTGTTATTTCCAAAGCTTAAACAGTTTATTGTTACGCGGATAAATCAAGAACCCTCAATACCGCCTGTTTTCGGGTACCGAGGGTTCGATTGGTGCGGATGGAGGGACTCGAACCCCCACGCCTTGCGGCACCAGATCCTAAGTCTGGCGCGGCTACCAATTACGCCACATCCGCAGATTTTCGTAAATGGAGCGCAAATTTAGACATAATTCGGAATTAAAGAACACTTTCTCATTGTTTGTGTAAAGATGCTGGATTCATCTGAAAAAACCCTTTAATTAGTACAAATCACACTTCGTATAAAGATTATCTGATAAAGATGATGGTTATAGACACCGAGCTGGAGAAAAAAGAAATAATCAACCGCTACAGGAGACTGTTAAGAAAGGCTAAGCCAATATTAAGAGAAGGTGATGCTAAACTCATAAAAAGGGCCTTCACAATGGCACTTGACGCGCATAAAGACATGCGCAGAAAATCTGGTGAGCCATTCATTTTCCACCCCCTTGCTGTCGCTGAAATTTGCACTGAGGAAATTGGGTTAGGTACAACATCCATTGTTGCTGCCTTAATGCACGATGTTGTTGAAGATACCGATATAGAACTCATTGATATTGAGAGACTTTTCGGGAAAAAAGTCACGAAAATCATCGATGGCTTAACGAAAATTCGCGGTGTATTTGAATATGGGACTTCGCAACAGGCGGAGAATTTCCGGAAAATGCTCTTTACACTTTCCGAAGATGTTAGGGTAATTCTGATCAAGCTCGCAGACCGCCTCCATAATATGCGGACGCTCGATAGCATGCCGAGAAACAAGCAGCTTAAGGTTGCCAATGAGACGATCTATCTTTATGCTCCGCTGGCGCACCGGCTTGGATTAAATGCCATGAAAACTGAGCTTGAGGATTTATATCTCAGGTTTACAGATCGCCAGGTTTACGACACAATCGTTCAGAAAATTGACGCCACAAAAGCAGCGCGGACCAAATTTATCAAGCATTTCATGGTCCCGATTGATGATGAACTTGAGAAGCTGAAAATCAAATATGAA